>JACCTU010000142.1 GCA_013812235.1 Actinomycetota bacterium
TCCCGAGGTTGAAGACGCGGCGCAGCTCCTGCTCGTCCGCGTGTCGGGCGAGCCACTCGAAGACCGGCGGCCGCTCCCAGGCGCCCCAGTCGATCTGCAGCTCGAGCCCGTCGGGGATCACGCGGCGCAGGTTGCCCTCGATGCCGCCGCCGGTGACGTGCGCGAATGCGTGCGCGTGTTCACGCAGGCGGCGGACGCCGTCGAGGTAGAGGCGCGTCGGAGCGAGCAGGTCTACGCCGTCGTAGTCCTCGCGCTCGAGGATCTGCCGGACGAGCGTGAAGCCGTTCGCGTGGAGGCCCGCCGAGGGCAGGCCGATCACCACGTCGCCGGGGACGACCGTCGAGCCGTCGATCACGCGGTCGCGCTCGACGATGCCGACGCACGTCCCGGCGAAGTCGAGCTCCTCGTCGCGGTAGATCCCGGGCAGCTCGGCGGTCTCACCGCCGAGGAGCGCGCAGCCGGCCGTTCGGCAGACCTCGGCCATTCCCTCGACCAGCTCGGCGACCTGCTCGAGCTCGATCCGATTCGCAGCGACGTAGTCGAGCAGGAACAACGGGTCGGCACCGGTCGTGATCACGTCGTTGATGCAGTGCGCGGCGAGGTCGGCGCCGCAGGCGCGAAGCATTCCGCGCTCGCGCGCGAGGATCAGCTTCGTGCCGACGCCGTCGGTCGAGGCCGCGAGCAGGCGCCGCTCGTCGAGCGCATGAAGCCCCGCGAACGCGCCGAAGCCGCTCGCTCCAGTGGACTCGACGGCTGCCCGAAGGCGTTCGACCACCGCGCCCGCGGTCGCGAGCGAGACGCCGGCGGCCTCGTAGGTCTGCCCCTCCACCTGACCACTGAGTCTACGACCGTGCTCGGTTAGAGGAACAGCTCCGCTTCGAGCTGAGGCCGGCCTTGCGGTCCGCCCGGAAGGAAGCGGACGAGCACGTCGCCGATCTTGACCGCGTCGCCCGCCGGCTGGAGGCCCAGCGCCTCCGCGAGCGCGGCCGCCTTTCGGGTCGGGTCGTCGGCCAGCAGGTGGAGCTCGCCGAGCCGGAAGTCGGTCTCAGCTCGAAGCAGCTCGTCGAGCCAGTCGCGCGGCGGGTGCACCTCGAGCCGAAACCCGCCGCTCGTGGAGACGAACGTTTGGCGCCCGCCGTGGTCCTGCACGCGGAGCTCGAGCTCCGCGGCGCGGTCGAGCGTCGCCTGGAAGTCGTCCTCGTCGAGCGCCAGCCCGAGGTGGTCGATGCGAGGCAGCTCCCACTGGCCGGGCTGCACGACGATGTTTACGCTGCCGCGCTCGAGCTCCGCGAGGCGGAGTTTGAACCCGATCTTGTCGAGCTCCTCCCAGGGCGAGCCCGACTCGAACGAGGTCAGGTCGTCCGCGATCCGCCCGTGGCGGGCGACGAGGTCGAAGCCGAGCTTGCCGAGGTAGCGGGCCTCGACCTGCCGCACCTTGCTCGTGACCAGGTGGTAGTGGAAGAGGTGCACCGAAGCGCGCGATTCTAGAGTGGGGGGATGGGTGACTGGACGCTCGAGCCGCTGCAGCTCGCGCCGCTCGTGCTCGTCGGCGTCGCGTACGCGGTGCGGGCACGGACGCTCGCGCGCCGCGGCACGCCGGTGTCGCGGGGGCGGGTCGCGCTGTTCTCGCTCGGGCTCCTGCTCTTCCTCGCGGCGATCGTCTCGCCGGTCGCACAGCTCGGGGAGGAGCGCTTCTCCTTCCACATGGTCCAGCACCTGCTGCTCGGCGACCTCGCGCCGCTCGCGCTGCTCGCAGGGCTGACCGGTCCGCTGCTCCGCCCGCTGCTCGCGCTGCGGCCGGTGCAGGCGCTTCGCGTGCTCGCGCATCCGCTCGTCGCGCTTCCGCTCTGGGTGGCGAACATGGTGCTCTGGCATCTGCCGTTCGCCTACGAGGCGGCGATCCGGCACGACCTCGTCCATGCCCTGGAGCATCTCTCGTTCTTCACGGCGGGTCTCCTGATGTGGATGCCCGTGCTCGAGACGCTGCCGGCGCCCGCCTGGTTCGGCTCGGGAGCGAAGCTCGCCTACATCGTCGTCCTGCGGCTCGTGTCCACGCTGATCGCGAACGTCTTCCTCTGGTCGGGCGAGCTCTTCTACGCGCCGTACGCCGACGGTGGCCTGTCCGACCAAGCCGCCGCGGGGGCGATCTTGATGGTCGAAGGCTCTCTGGTCACCTTCGCCGCGTTCGCGTGGCTCTTCCTGAGGCTGTTCTCAGAGGGCGAGCGCCGCCAAGAGCTGCTCGAGCAGGGGGGCGATCCGCGCGCGGTCGAGCGCGCCGTCCGCTTCGGGCGGGCCGACGACCTGTCATAGGATCGTCGCTCACCCACCGAAAGGAGTTGCGATGTCGACGATGCCTCCGGGGAACCAGTCGCCGCCGCCCGCGGCAAGTACCCCCGCGTGGTCGAACAACATGCCCGACATGGCGCGCCTGCCGATCCCGGGCAACGCCGAGTTCGCGGTGTACCTGACCGCCTTGATCGTCGCGATGCTCGTCTGCTGGATCGCGGACACCCTGGGGAGCTCTTCGTGGCTCAGCTTCTTCCAGTGGACGACGATCGCGTACATCCTCAGCCGCGGCGTCGCGAAGGCGAGCCGCGTGCTCGAGCAGTAGGGCTAGACGGGCTCGAAGCGGAGCTTTGCCGCCTCCACCGGCACTCGGGTCGGGTAGTCCCGAGTGAGGCAGGCGCGGCAGAGCTCCGACTCCGGGCGGCGGGTCGCCTCGGTGAGCCCTTCGAGCGAGAGATAGTGGAGGCTCGACGCGCCGATGTACGAGCGCACGGCCTCGATCGAGCGGCGCGCCGCGACGAGCTCGTCTTCGTCCGCGAGATCGATCCCGTAGAAGCACGGGCCGATCACCGGCGGTGACGAGATGCGGACGTGCACCTCCGACGCCCCGGCGTCGAACAGCATGCGCACGATCTGGCGCGTCGTGTTGCCGTGCACGATCGAGTCGTCGATCACGACGACGCGCTGACCCGCGACCTCGGCGAGCGGGTTGAACTTGAGCCTGATCCCCTGCTCGCGCAGTCCCTGCTCCGGCTGGATGAACGTGCGGCCGACGTAGCGGTTCTTGATCAGCCCTTCGCTGAACGGAATCCCGGTCGCGCGCGAGAAGCCGATCGCCGCCGGGGTGCCGGAGTCGGGGATCGGGAGCACGAGATCGGCCTCGACCGGCGACTCCTCGGCGAGCCGCTCGCCCATCCGCACCCGCGCCGAGTGGACTTCGACCCCCGCGAGCCGCGAGTCGGGTCGTGCAAGATAGAAGAATTCGAAGATGCAGAGCGCGCCGCCGCCGTCGGCCGGCGCCGCCTGCAGCGACGTCACGCCGTCGCCGTCGATCAGCACCGCCTCGCCGCGGTTGACCTCGCGCACGAAGTCGGCGCCGACGAGGTCGAGCGCGCACGTCTCCGAGGCCGCGACCCAGTCGTCGCCGATCCGGCCCAGGCAGAGCGGCCGCATCCCGCGCGGGTCGCGAAACGCGATCAGCCGGTTCTCCGCCAGCGCGACGCACGAAAAAGCGCCGTCGAGTTTCGCGATCGTGCGCGCGACGGCCTCCTCGAGCGGCGCATCGTCGTGCGCGATCAGCGCCGCGATCATCTCGCTGTCGGACGTCGAGTGGACGCGGACACCGCGCTCCGCGAGCTCCTCGCGCAGCTCGGCGGCGTTGGTCAGGTTGCCGTTGTGCCCGAGCGCGACCGTTCGTGCGCGGCCGTTGTGCACGATCGGCTGCGCGTTCGCCCAGTGCGTCGAGCCGGTCGTCGAGTAACGCGTGTGCCCGATCGCAAGCTCGCCGCGGAGGCCGCGGAGCTTCTCCTCGGAGAAGACCTGTGCCACGAGCCCCATCTCGCGAAGCGCGGTGATCCGCCCGCGGTCGGAGACGGCGATCCCGGCGGATTCCTGGCCGCGGTGCTGGAGGGCGAAGAGCCCGAAGTACGCGATGCGCGCGACGTCGCGGTCAGGCGAGCGGATGCCGAAAACGCCGCACATCTAGTGGTTCGCCTCCGACGCGGCGCGGAGCTCGTCGAGCGGGTCACCGAGGAGCGTCGTGCCACCCGCGACGCCGATCTGCTCGAACTCGGCCCCGAGCCTCCCGACCCGCTCCGGCGGGCAGGCGAGCAGCACGCGCGCTCCCTCCGGGACCTCGACCTCGGCGCCGACGCCGCTCCAGAGTGCGGCTTCGACGAGCGCAGCCTCGGCGCCGCCGTCGCCGACGTCATGTGCGAGCGAGAGCAGCGGTGCAACGCGCGCGACGAACCGGATCAGCGCGGCCTCGGCCTTCAGGTTGTCGGCGCTCGCGGCCACGATCGCGTCGCCCTCGCGCCAGCCCCGAGGCACATAGCGGACGTCCGCGACGAGCCCGACGCAGCCCACGACGGGCGTCGGTGGGATCGCGCGCCCGTCCGTCTCGTTGTAGAGCGAGACGTTGCCGGAGACGACCGGGATCCTGAGCGCCTCGGCAACCTGCGCGATCGCCTCGATCGCCCGCTCGAGCTCCCACGCGATCTCGGGCTTCTCCGGGTTGCCGAAGTTCAGGCAGTCGGTCAGCGCGAGCGGGTCGCCCCCGGCGCACGCGACGTTCAGCGCGGCGCCGAGTACGGCCTGCGCGCCGGCGCGGAACGGGTCGCGCTCGCCGAGCCGTGGCCCTTCTAGCGAGACGGCGATGCCGCGCAGCGACGGTCGCAGCCGCAGCACGGCGGCGTCGAAGCCGGGGCGGCGAACCGTCCGCGACCCGACGAGCTGGTCGTACTGGCGGTAGATCCACTCCTTGCTCGCGAGGTTCGGCTCCGAGAGCGAGCGCGTCGCGATCCACGTCGGCGGCTCGGTCGGAGGCGCCTCGCGATCGACCTCGTAGCGCGGGCACTCGTCCGTCAGCAGGCGTGCGGGGATCGCGCCGACGACCTCGTCGTCCCAGAACGCGCGCAGCTCGCCGGTCGTCGTGACCTCGCCGACGACGGCGAACGCGAGCTCCCACTTCGAGCAGACCTGCTCGACCTGCGCGAGGAAGTCCTTGCGCACGACCGCGACCATCCGCTCCTGGCTTTCGGAGATCATCACCTCCCACGGCTCGAGGTCCGGCTCGCGAAGCGGGACGCGGTCGAGGTGCACGTCGATCCCGATCTCGCTCGCCATCTCGGAGAGCGACGATGCGAGACCGGCCGCGCCGCAGTCCTGCAGCGACTCGACGAGCCCGCGCTCGACGAGCTCGAGCGACGCCTCGATCAGCTTCTTGCCGGTGAACGGGTCGCCGATCTGCACCGACGGCCGTTTATCCGCGTCGTCCGCGGCGAGCTCGGCGCTCGCGAGCACCGACGCGCCGCCGATCCCGTCGCGTCCGGTCGTCGCGCCGTACAGCACGACGGAATGGCCCGCCGTCCGCGCCTTCGCGCGCGTCACGCGCTCGCTCGGGAGCAGCCCGACGCACATCGCGTTCACGAGCACGTTGTCGCGGTAGGCCTCGTCGAAGCGCGTCTCACCGCCGATGGTCGGCACGCCGACGCTGTTGCCGTACGCGCCGATGCCCGCCACCGCCCTGCGGAACTGGTGATCCGGCGCGCCGAAGTAGAGGCCGTCGAGCAGCGCGACCGGCCGTGCGCCCATGGCGGAGATGTCGCGCAGGATCCCGCCGACGCCGGTCGCGGCGCCCTGGAACGGCTCCACCGCGCTCGGGTGGTTGTGGCTCTCGACTTTGAAGGCGACTGCCTCGCCCTCGCCGAGGTCGATCACGCCGGCGTTCTCGCCCGGGCCCTGGAGGACGCGGGCGCCCTCGGAGGGGAGCCGCTTCAGCAGCGGTGCGGAGTGCTTGTAGCCGCAGTGCTCCGACCAGAGCAGCGAGAAGACGGCGAGCTCGAAGTGGTTCGGGTCGCGGCCGAGCAGCTCCCGGATTCGGTCGGATTCCCAGTCGGTCAGACCGAGGGCCCGGTGGAGCGGCTGTTCGGAGACCGCAGTCAGAGGGCCATCGTATCCGGGCCCCCGGTTGGCCTCGATAGCCTCATGTCAGGCATGGGACGGGAAGTCACGGACGAGAGTCGGCCGTGCCCGATGTGCGGTCATACAGAGTGGATCCTTCTGGACGGCTACTCGATGCTGCAGGCGCTCGAGGGTGGCCTGCGTGCAATGGCGTACTCCTGCGATCGGTGCGGGTTCATCCGATGGCATCGCGCCGACAAGAGTGAGTCCGCTCCGCCGACGTAGCCGACTCCTGGCCCTCACAGCGATCCGCTGCGCTGATATTTAGAAGACGCGGTAACCGCGAAAGCGCCCGAGCCACCATCCGTGGCCGCTCTTGTTCCAGCAGGTCAGCCCGGTTGCCTTGCTCGAGCAAGCCCAGTATGGACGCACAGCCCAGTGTTGGCCAAGGCGAAGCAGCCGCCGCGCTGCGAAGGGATCGCGGTAACCGACGGCGTTCTTGTCGTATGTCTTCGTTGGTCGACCGAACGGACCCATCGAGATCGTGAAGCCGTCGCTGGGCGTGAGGCACGTGATGCCGGTCTTGGAGAGCGGTAGTTCGTGAGGGAACGGGACGTAGCACTCCGCAGCCCAACCGGGCGTGTGGAATGCGGAGAGTGCCGTTGCGCTCGCCAGTCCGGGAGTAGCCAGGACGCCCGCGGCGACGGCCGCCACAACAGGGGAACGCATTCTCTCACAGTGCCACGGCCACGATGACCCGGCAACGCCTTTCCTGGGCGGCCGCTAGCCTCAGAAGGTGCGCGCCTACCTCACGCTGCTCCTCTCTCTCGCGGCGGTCTGGGGCAGCTCGTACATGTTCATCGAGATCGCGCTGCGCGACCTCGAGCCCACCACGCTGATGGCCGGTCGGCTGCTGATCGCCTCGGTGTTTCTCGTCGGGCTGATGGCGGCCCGAGGAGTCCTCCGACGGCTCGGGCGTGTCGGTTGGCGGGCGTTCGCTCTCGGACTGATCAACAGCGCCGCGCCCTTCACGCTGATCGCGTGGGGCCAGAAGCACATCGACTCCGGGGTCGCGGCCATCGCCAACGCGACCATGCCGCTGTTCGTCGCCACTCTCGCGATCTGGCTCGCGCACAGCGAGCGTGCGACAGGTCTTCGAATCGTCGGCATCGTCCTGGGGCTCATCGGCGTGGGCGTGCTGACCGGCGCGCAGCCCGAGGTGGACTCGTGGGCGGTCGTCGGCACGCTCGCGGTGGTGGCAGCGTCCGTGTCCTATGCGCTCGCGGGGCTGCTGCTGCAACGTCAGACCGAGCGCATCGACGCGCTGACGCTCTCGACAGCGACGATCCTCGGCGCAACGCTCGCGCTCGTTCCGTTCGGGCTGGTACAGGCGCCGGCGGATCTTCCTGGTTGGGAGGCCAGCGCCTCTGTGCTCGTTCTCGGGATAGCCGGGACCGGCGTCGGGATCTTGCTGTTCATGAAGATGCTCGGTGACTTCGGTGCGTTTCGCGCGGGGCTCGTCACGTACCTGATGCCGATCACGGCGCTGCTCTACGGCGCGTTGCTGCTCGACGAGACGATCACCGCCTGGATGGTCGTCGGCCTCGCGCTGATCCTCGCCGGCGTCGCCCTCGGCTCGGGGCTGCTGCGGCCGAGCCCGACGCCCGAGGCGGTGGAACCCGCTCGGCCGTGAGCGTGACGATTCGCCGCGCAACGCCGGACGACGTCGACTTCCTCGTCGAGCTGACGAGCCACGACGACGTCGACCCGTTCCTCTCCGCGAGGCGGGCCACGACGCGCGAGGAGCTGCTCGAGGAGATCGAGCGCTCCGACCGCGAGCCCGAGGACTTCGGGCGCTTCCTCGTCGAGGTCGACGGCGCGCGTGCAGGGGTCATGGGCTTCGCGGTCGCGAACAAGCGTAGCCGCGTCGCGAAGCTCGGGGGCCTTGCGGTCCATCCCGACTTCCGCGGCGGCAAGGTCTCCGACGAGGCGGCACGTCTCCTGCAGCGGCACCTGATGGACGACCTGGGGTACCACCGGCTCGAGCTCGAGATCTACGGCTTCAACGAGCGCGCGATGCGCCACGCGGAGCGCTCCGGCTTCGTACGCGAGGGCGTCAAGCGCAAGGCGTACCGGCGCCACGGCGAGTGGGTCGACGGCGTGCTCTACGGACTGATCCCCGACGATCTGGCCGACTCGTAGGATGCGGCCATGACGCGCTATCTCCACACCATGTACCGCATCACCGACCCCGAGCGCAGCCGGGGCTTCTACGAGGCGCTCGGCCTCGAGTTCCGCCGCGACATGGACATCGTCCGGAACGGCGCGAAGGAGGCGACGAACTACTTCTTCGGTGTCCCCGGCCAGGACGAGGAGCTCGAGCTGACCCAGAACCACGATGGCCGCACGTACGACCTCGGCACGGGCTACGGCCACATCGCCTTCGCGGTCGACGACCTCGACGAGACGCTCGCGCAGCTCAAAGACCAGGGGATCGAGCCAGAGCGCGAGCCCTATCGCGTCCGCGAGGGCGGCTCACGGATCTGCTTCGTCCAGGATCCAGACGGCTACCGGATCGAGCTGATCGACCGCAGCGGGAACTAGCGCCACTCGACCGACACGACGTCGATCGGCCGCTCGTAGCCTTGGAAGACCTCCGCGCGCGGCTCCGACAGCCGAAGCCCGGTGCCGACGCCGTCGAGGGTCTCGCTGCTGGCGAGGATTTCCGCCGCTCGCGCCGCGGCGCTGATGCGCGCGGCGAGGTGCACGCCCTCCCCGCCGTAGTCGGTCGTCCCGGCGCCGATGTGGAACGCGCCTCCCGCGTGCAGGCCGATCCGGACGTCGGGCGCGACAACCTCCGCGTCGAGCGCGCGCTGGATCGCGACGGCGGCCTCGATCGCGGCCTTCGGGTTGTCGAAGGCAGCGAAGAACCCGTCGCCCGTCCGTTTCACGATCTCGCCGCCGCTGCCGACGATTCGCTCGCGCAACAGCTCGTCATGCCGCGCGAGCAGCCGTTTCCACTTCTCGTTGCCGAGCGTTTCCAGGAGCCTGGTCGAGTCGACGATGTCGGTGAAGACGAACGTGCGGCGCGTTTGGAGCCTTCCGAGTGACTCCTTCACTCGCTCCGCGTCGAGCCTCGCCCCGAGTCGCTCGAACGTCGTGAGCGCGGCTTCCAGCTCCGCCGTCGCTGCGTGCTCGTCGCCCTGCCGGCGGAACGCGAGGCCGAGCAAGGCCCTGGCCTCCGAAGCTTCGTACGGTGCCCCGACCCGTTGCCACACGTCGCGCGCACGCTGAAGACAGCTTGCGGCACCCACCGCGTCTCCTTCCGCGAGCTTGAGCCGGCCCCAGGCGATGTGGACGGTCGCGTCGAACGCGGGTGCCCGATCGATGCCGAGCTTGTAGGAGTCGACGATCTGCTCCAACTCCTCGGCAGCGGCGCGGGCAGTCCTCAGGTCCCCGGCCGCGATCGCGATCTCGACTTGTGCGGGCAGCCGCCGGATGCGTGACAACGGGTCCTCGACCTCCTGAAGCGTGCGGGTGATCCCTGCGACCGCAGCGTCCACTTTGCCCTGAGCGAGGCGAATCAGCGCGAGGCCTGGCTGCGGTGCGCGGCCGAGCTCATCGGCCTTCGCGTAGGCCTCCTCGGCCGCGGCGAAGTCGCCTCGGCGGCGCCGGATCTCGCCGATCTCGTAGTAGCCGCCTGCGGTGATGTGGCGGTCGAAGTCGTGGATTTCCTCGCAGGCGGCGATCGCCTGCAGCTCCGCCTCCGGCCAGTCGCCACGCAGCCGCATGATCTCGGCGCGATGGATGCGGCAGGCTCCCGGGAAGCCGGCGACGTCGAGCCGGTCGCACCAGCGGTTGGCCACCTCGGTCCACTCCGCCGCGCGGCGGTAGTCACCGAGGTCCTGACAGGAGCTGATCGTGATGCAGTAGACGAGGCCGGTGGAGAACGGTCGGAGCTCCCCGCACACTGCCGCCGCTGTCGCCTCGTCGAGCAGGGCGAGACCTTCCTCGACCTTGCCGCTCTTGACCAGCGCGCGTCCCTTGCCGACGGTCGCCAGCGCGTGCGTGTCCCGGTCGCCGTGGCGAAGACCGAGCTCCGCGGCGAGTTCGAAGTCGGCGATCGCCGCAGGGAGGTCTCCGAGGGCGAACAGCGCGTTGACGCCTCGCATGAGGGTGAGGGCTCCGTGCACGGGCGACTCGGGCTCGCCCTCGAGCAGCCGCTCGGCGTTCGCGAACCAGCCATGCGCGACCGCGAACGCGCCGCGGCCAACGTGATCGTCGGTCAGGGCGATCGCCAGTCGTGCGGCATCCAGATCGCGACCGGCAGAGACGAATCCCGCGTACGACCGCTCACGGAGGCTGATCGCCTCGTCCGGCCTTCCCTGCCACCAGGCCGACTCGGCGTAGCGCTCGAGGTCGTGCGGCGTCAGGTCGGGTGTTTCGACTTCCGAGAACGCCTCGTATGCCTCGCGCCACGCGTAGCGCTCCGCAGCGTTGCGTGCGTTCTGGAGGGGGTCGGCTACCTGCGACATCGGCTGGTCTCATTGTCCCACCGAGCGCGACCCCCCGCCAGGGGG
>JACCTU010000174.1 GCA_013812235.1 Actinomycetota bacterium
CGCCTTCGAGTTGGCCGAGATCCAGTCCTCGACCTTCTCGCCGTCGACGAAGCGAACAGGGGCGTTCGGCTCGACGAGGGCGCCGGTGCCGCGGTAGACGCCGCGGGTCGCGTTGTAGCCCTCGAGGTACTGGCGGTTGCGAGAATTCGAGAAGTCGCCGGCCGCCGAGTTGGCCTTCATCGCGTTGAAGAGGCCGGTCGTGAACTGCGTCGAGGCGTAGATCAGCTGCGGCTTCCAGGTGTACTCGTACGGGACCGTGAAGGGCTTCGAGTTGTTGTAGTAGTTGCGTCCGTGGTTGACGAGCGTCTCGGCGCCGAAGAGCGGGAACTGGTCGCCGCTCGAGCCCTCGCCGCGCGGGATCAGGACACCCGGCCGCTGAAAGTTCGGGACCTCGCCGAGCACCTTCGCCTCGTCGAGCTCGCCCGGAGCGAAGCCGACTGCGACGACGCGCAGCGGCACCTCGACCTTGGCCTGCGCGGCGGACGGGTCGTACTCGTAGAGGACGCTGCCGGGGTTGGCCGGCGGCGGAGCGGAGCCGACAGCGAGCGTTGCTTTCCCGGTGTACGTGCCGCCGGGACTGACGAGCCAGGCTAGCGTCCTAACGCTGTAGGTGCCTGCGGCCGGGTTCGTCAGGACGACCCGCTCGTGCCCGCTCGGGGTGGTTGAGCTGCCGACGCGCGCGCCGGTCGGCCCGTTGACGTAGAGGTCGTAGTCGTCGCCCTCCGAGGACGGTGTGGTCGTGATCTCGACCGTGTAGTTACCGGTCGCAGGCGGCACGATCGTCAGTGCGTAGATGTCGCACGACGGATCGACCGCGAAGCAAAGGCCGGAGGGGTTGGACGTGAGAAACGGGCCGCCGGACCACGAGACCGACGCAGCGACGGGCGAGACCGTGCCGGCTGCCGGCGTGGCGGCGACGGACGCACCAGGAACGAGAGCGGCCACTCCGAGGACGAGGCCGACCAGCAGAGGACGCACGCGCATTGCAGGACTCCAATTCACATCGAGGGCACAAAAGGAACCGGCGCATCGTACCGTGAATTGTGAGCTTGTAAACCCCTCGATTTAGCGGGCGAATTGACTGACGAATCAATCTAATTGACTGACGGATCAATCTACGGCGAGGCCGTCGCTTAGCAACGTGACCACCGCCTGCTCCGCGCGCTCGACGTCGTCGTCGCCAGCCGGAAGCCGCTCGAACACCCACCCGGTCAGGATCTCCTCGAGCGCGCCGTAGAGGATCCAGGCCGCGAGCCGCGGCTCGACGTCGGTGCGCAGCTCGCCCCGCTCCTGCCCTCGGACGACGATCCGCTCGAGCGCCTGGAACGCGTGCGCGATCTCGTCGACCTCACGGCCGAGCTGGGGCGAGCGGGCGACCTCGCGCACGAGCACGCGCACGAGGTCGGGATCGACCTGCCATGCCCCGAGGACGATCCGAGCCACGCCGGCGAGTTGGTCGCGAGCGGACACGTCCGCCCGCTCGACCTCCTCGACCGCTTCGAGCATCCGCGACCACGTCCTGCGAAAGATCTGCTCGAGCAGGTGCTCCTTCGACCCGAAATAGTGATAGACGAGGCCGTAGGCGACGCCGGCTTCCTTCGCGACGTCCGACACACGGCTCGTGTGGTAACCGCTGCGCGCGAAAACGGTGATCGCGGCCCGTAGGATCAGCCGCCGCTTCTCCCGTTGCGTGTCGCTCGCCATCGGGCGCGCATACTACGGCTTGGAGCGCAGCGGCTCGACGCCGACTGCCGCGAGCGCGGCAGTCCGGCTGGTCACCCCGAGCTTGCGGCAGACGTGCTCGAGGTGCTTGCTCACGGTCGACGGCGTCACCCAGACGTCGCTCGCGATCTGCGCCGTCGACCTGCCGGCCGCGAGGCCGCGGAGTACTCGTGTCGGAGCGACGGGGCGGCACGGCCTCCTCGATTAGTTGGAGCGTGCCCGGGGTCTCGACGACGAGTCGCTTTCCCTCTCTGTCGATCCGGAGCGGCTCGCCACGGAGCTCAGAGCGCACCCAATCGGCGATGAGCGGCGGCGGTCGGCCGTCGAACCCGCCGAACCACGTTCTGAGGAGTCGCCGGGCGGCATGTGACGCGTGCTCGATCTGATGGTTGCCGCCGAGGAGGAGAAATCCTCGCGACTCGTTCTCGTCGGTCGAATCCACCGCGCTCATCAGGGCGGAAAGCCGCCGACGGCCATGTCGAGAGCGCGGCTGCACCAGCGAGTTCCGCGGCGCCTCGCACGAAGTGTGGTAGCGCATGCGCGCAGGCTGTTCGCCGTGACGCGAGTGTTCTCCAGGTTCGAGGGCGGCGCCTGCGTGGGCATCACGAAGGTCAACTCGACCGTGCGGGTCGCGCCGGACGGCGAGACGTTCGCTGCCGTGTCGCTCTCCGAGCTGCGCGACCCGGCCGGCAACGTGATTCGCAGCGGACTCCCGGGGACCGCGGTCGGATCTCGGATGCACCTCGAACGGATTCCGAACCAGCCGCACAGGACCAGGCGGCGCGTGGTGGGGGCGGTGATTCAGTCGTCCCCGCCGCCGCTGCCCGAGTTGCCACCGCCGTCGCCGCCAGAGCGCCCCGGCCACGACCGCGCCCCCTGCCCGAGCTGTCCTCGGTTTCGACCTCGGTTTCGATTTCAGTCGTCGTCCTGCGCCCGGTCTCCGTCCTCCCGGCGGTCGTGCCGTCGTGGCGCTCTGGGCCACCGCGGCGAGCGAGACGGAGCTCGCGATCACCGCGACTGTCGTCAACAGGGCAAGCTTGAGTCGGTTCGTTCGTCTACTCCTTAGTCGGCGTCGTCGTTGTCGTTGTCGTCATCCGAGTCGGAGCCGAAGCCGGAGTTGGAACCGGACCGGTCGTCGTCGTTGCTGTCGCCGTCCGAGCCCCTGTTCGAGCCCGAGCGGTCGCCGTCGTTGCGGTCGTTGTCAGCGGCGCCCGTGCCCCCCGTGCAGCGCGGGTC
>JACCTU010000147.1 GCA_013812235.1 Actinomycetota bacterium
CCCGCGACGCACCTTTCAGCACGTACGCGATTTCCAGTCGCGCTCCTTAGGCCACTCGGACACCTCTCCGTGCTGCGAAACGGAGAAGGAGGGATTCGAACCCTCGAAGGAGGATTGTTCCCCCTTAACGCCTTAGCAGGGCGCCGCCTTCAGCCACTCGGCCACTTCTCCCCGCGCGGGAAAGGGTATCGAAGCCCGCGGCGGACGGTTACCCCGTTCGGGGCATGACCGCACGCCCCTGCGAGCCCTACATTCGACGTGCCGGCTCCCCTCAAGCCCGGCACTCATGCGGCGACCCCTCTGCGGCTCTTCAGGGGGGTTTCGCCTTTCTGGGGCCGCGTTCGCTAGTCGACGACGCGGGCGATCAGGTCTTCGCGGCGCAGCAGCTTCACGGTGCCGGCGCCGACACGCACGTCGTAGCCGGCGTCCTTCGGGAAGAGGACCTTGTCCCCAGGCTCGATCCCGTTCGCGTCCGGACCGATCGCGGTCACGATCCCGGTGCGGCAGCCCTGGTCGGCGCCCGCGGGGACGATCAGCCCGCTCCGAGTCCAGGTCTCCGCGTCGCCGGGCTCGATCAGCAGGAAGTCGTCCAGCGGTTCGAGTGAGACGCTCAGGTGATGCTCGTGCTGCTTCTCGACCACCCCTACAGTCTGCCTGCTTCGACGATCCGCGCAAGGAACTGCTGGGTGCGTGGCTCCTGCGGGGACGAGAAGATCCGCGCGGGCGGCCCTTCCTCGAGGATCACGCCCTCGTCCAGGAAGCAGACGCGGTCGGCGATGTCGCGCGCGAACGCCATCTCGTGCGTGGCGATCAGCATCGTCATCCCGCCTTTCGCGAGCTCGCGCACGACGTTGAGCACCTCCGCTACCAACTCGGGGTCGAGCGCGCTCGTGATCTCGTCCAGGAGCATGAGCCTTGGCCGCAGCGCGAGCGCGCGGACGATCGCGACGCGCTGTTGCTGACCGCCGGAGAGGCTGTCGGGGTACGCGTCGCGCTTGTCCTCGAGCCCGAACCGCGCGAACAGCTCGTCGGCGCGCGCCTCGGCGGCTGCGCGCGAGAGGCCGAGCGCCTTGCGCGGCCCGAGAGTCACGTTCCCGAGGACGCTCATGTGCGGGAAGAGGTTGTAGGACTGGAAGACGATCCCGATCTCGCGCCGCACGCGGTTGACGTCGACGCCCCCGGCCGTGATCTCCTCGCCGTCGAGCAGGATGCGGCCACGATCGAGCGGCTCGAGCAGGTTCACACAGCGCAGCAGTGTCGACTTGCCCGAGCCCGACGCGCCGATCAGGCAGACCACCTCGTGCTCCGCGACCGCCAGGTCGATCCCCCGCAGCACGTCGGTGCGGCCGAACGACTTGTGGACGTCCTCGAGCTCGACTGCGGGCTTCCCGCTCATGCGCGCGCGAGCTCCCGCCGGCGGTTCCGGGCGATCAGCCAGTCGGTGAAACGCGTGAGCGGGATCGTGAGCAGGAGGAAGAGCAGCGCCGTCGCGAGGTAGGGCGTGTGGTTGAAGGCACCGGCCGACTCGATCTGCGACTGGCGGAACGCTTCGACGACGCCGAGCAGCGCGACGAGCGCGGTGTCCTTCTGCAACCCGATGAAGTCGTTCAGGAGCGGCGGGATGACGCGACGGACTGCCTGCGGCAGCACGACGTAGCGCATCGACTGTGCGTGTGTGAGCCCGAGCGAGCGCGCCGCCGCAGCCTGGCTCGGGTGGATCGACTCGATCCCGGCGCGGTAGACCTCGGCGACGTACGCGGAGTAGACGAGCACGAGTGCGACCGCGGCCCAGAAGAACTGCGAGTTCGGGACGCCGCTCAGCTGCAGCCCCGGGACGCCGAAGCCGAGTAGGTAGACGAGCAGAATCGTGGGGATGCCGCGGAAGACGTCGGTGTACGCGGTGGAGAGGACGCGCAGCGGGAAGAACACGGGGCCGGGAAGGCTTCGCAGCACCGCGAGGAAGAGCGCGAGAACGAGGATGAAGACCTCGGCGGTGAGGAAGAGCTTGACGTTCGTCTTGAAGGCCTCGGCGATGTCCGGGAACGAGTTCTTGAACACCCGCCAGTTGAAGAACTGCTCCTTGACCTCCTCCCAGTTCGGCGAGTTGACGACGATCAGCACGAGCACGCCGAAGACGACGACCGTGCTGACCGCCGCGACCGCAGGGCTACGGGCCCCGCCGGACCCGCCGAGGATTCGGGAGCTCCGGTCGCCTACTCGAGGACCGGAGCGCTCGTCTTGTTCGAGAGCCACTCGGTCTGGATCTGCTCGAGCGTGCCGTCTGCCTTCAGCGCCGCGAGCGCCTCGTTGACGCAGTCACGGAGTGAGTTGCCCTCCTGGAAGAGCATCCCGAAGTGCTCCTGGCCGCCCGTCGAGGGGAACTGTCCGACGACCTTGCCGTTCTTGACCTCTTCGGCGCCGACCAGGAAGAACGCCGTCGGCAGGTCGACGACGAGACCGTCGATCTGCTTCGCGTTGATCGCCGCGATCACGTCGTTCGACGTGTCGTACACGCGCGGATCCTTGTCAGGCTGGATCGAGTCGTTGATGTAGCCGAGGCTCGTCGTGCCGATCTGCGCGCCGAGCTCGTACTGCTTGAGATCGGCGAGCGACGTCGCATCCGCGATCGGCGTGCCGTTCAGGACGACGAGCGCCTGGTTGACGTCGTAGTACGAGTCGCTGAAGTCGACCGCCTGGTCGCGCTCGTCCGTGACCGAGATCTGGTTGATGTCGAAGTCGAAATTCTTCGGCCCGGGCTTGAAGGAGTTGTTGAACGGGACGACCACCCACGTCACCTCGTCGTCCGTGAAGCCGAGCTTCTCCGCCACGGCGTAGGCGACCGCGCTCTCGAAGCCCTCGCCGGTCGCCGGGTCGTTGATCTCCCAGCTCGAGCCCTCGGGCGCGCCGCCCTCGAACCACGGCGGGAAGGCCGGGTTGTCGGTGCCGACCGTGAGCTCGCCGGGGCTGACGAGCGTCAACTGGCTCTTCTCGCAGCCCGTGTCGGCTGCCGTCGTGGTCTTGGCCGCCTCGTTGTCGTCCCCGCCGCAGCCCGATGCCGCGACGGCGAGCGCGAGGATGGGGAGGAGCGCGAGCCTCTTCACGCGCGCGACCCTACCATTGGCGGTGATGGCCGAGTTCGTCGAGCTGGAGGTCGGTGACCGGGTCGTCAAGGTGACGAACCCGGACAAGGTCTTTTACTCCGCGCGGGGCGAGACGAAGCTCGACCACGTCCGCTACTACCTCTCGGTCGGCGAGGGGATCGTCCGCGCCCTCTACGAGCGGCCGACGCAGCTCAAGCGCCACCCCGACGGGGCCGAGGGCAAGGCGATCTACCAGAAGCGCGTGCCCGAGAGCCGGCCCGACTGGATCGAAGTCGCGCGCGTCACCTTCCCGTCGGGCCGTCACGCGGACGAGCTGTGCGTCACCGAGCTCGCGCAGGTCGCGTGGGCCGCGAACCTCGGGACGATCGACTTCCACCCGTGGCCCTCTCGCCGCGCGCACGTCGACAACCCGGACGAGCTGCGGATCGACGACGATCCCCAGCCCGGTACGGACTTCTCCGACGCGAAGGAGGTCGCTGCCTGCGTGCGTGAAGTGCTCGAGGAGATCGGCTACGTCGGCTGGCCGAAGACGTCAGGCAACCGTGGCATCCACGTCGCGTGCAGGATCGAGGCGAGCTGGACGTTCCCCGAGGTTCGCCGCTGCGCCCTCGCGTTCGCGCGCGAGGTCGAGCGCCGGCTCCCGAAGCTCGTCACGACGGCGTGGTGGAAGGAGGAGCGCGGCGAGCGCGTGTTCATCGACTACAACCAGAATGCGCGCGACCGGACGATCGCGTCGGCGTACTCCGTGCGCGCGCGGCCGGACGCGACGGTCTCCGCGCCGGTGACCTGGGACGAGCTTCCCGACGTCGAGACCGAGGACTTCACGATCGCCACGATGCCGGCGCGCTTCGACGAGCTCGGCGACGTGCAGGCCGGAATCGACGACAAGGTGAACGACCTGCGCGTGCTGCTCGAGTGGGTCGAGCGAGACGAGCAGGAGGAGGGCGTCGCCGAGGCACCGTACCCGCCGAACTTCCCGAAGATGCCGGGCGAGCCGAAGCGCGTGCAGCCCTCGCGCGCGAAGAAGAAGTAACAGCCCGCTACGTCGACGCGAGCAGCGACTCGAACGTCGGGTCGTTCGCGTTCCGCGCCGGGCGCACCTCGCGCCATGTGCAATCTTTGGCGTCCTTGTCGTCGCGGAAGCGGATCAGCCGCGTGCCGTGGCGGAACCGGTTCCCCTGCACCTTGTCGTAGCGCACCTCCGCGACGAGTTCCGGCCGGAGTGCGGTCTCCTCGAGGTCGCCGGTTCCCCAACGGTTCGGCTCCGAGAAGCGCCGCTCGGGTGCGTTCTTCAGCAGCGGCTTGACGAGCTTCAGGATCTCGGCGTGCCGCTTCGCGCCGACGGCGGCCGACCCGACGTAGTCGAGCTCGCCGTCGTCGCGGTAGAGCCCGAGGAGCAGCGTCGCGAGGTGCGAAGGCTTCGTCTTCCAGCGTACGCCGACGACGGCGCAGTCCGCGGTCTTGAACGGCTTGACCTTCGCGACCGCTTCGCGCGAGCCTGGCAGGTACGGCAGGTCGAGCCGCTTGGCGATCACCCCGTCGAGCCCCGCAGCCTCGAAGGTGTCGAGCCAGCCGCGCGCCCGGTCGAGGTCCGTGGTCGCCGGCGAGAGCCGGAACCCCTTGGCGAGCTTCTCGAGTTGCTTGCGCCGCTTCGCGAGCGGGAGCTCGTGGAGGGGCTTGCCCTTCCAGAGCAGCACGTCGAACGCGATGAACTCGGCGGGGATCTCGGCGGAGAGCTTGCGGACCCGGCTCTCCGCGGGGTGCAGGCGCGTCTGCATCGACTCGAAGTCGAGCACGCCGTCGCGCGCGATCACGATCTCGCCGTCGAGCGCGGAGTGGGGCGGCAGCAGCTCGCCGAGCGGGCGCAGCTCGGGAAAGTAGCGGAGCAGCGGGCGCTCCTTGCGCGACCAGAGCGCGAGCTCACCGCCGTCGTTCTCGAGCACGCCACGGAAGCCGTCCCACTTCGGCTCGTACTGCCAGCCGTCCCCCTCCGGCAGCTCGGAGACCAGCTCTGCTTCCATCGGGGGGAAGGGGACGTCTTTGCCCGGCACGGTGTGGAACCCTAGCCCCGTGAACCTGGACGGCGTCTGGACGGTCGAGCGCGTGAGCGGCGCGCTGCCGCCGATGGCCGGGGTCCGCAAGCGGATCGACGGCTCCTCGGGAGTGACCGTCGCGGGCCCGCTTCGGATGTGGTTCGACGTGCGCGGGAACGAGCTGCGCTATCGCGCGCCGTTCGTCGGTCTCGTCGACTTCCTCGAGGCCGGGGACGGCGAGTGGTTGGGACGGGCGACGTGCTTCGGGCGTGAGTTCGGACGTTTTCGGATGAGAAGAGTTCTCGCGACGTAGGAGCTGTCTGGTAAACCAGACGGATGCGCCGAGTGGTCGTGACCGGGCTAGGGGCTGTGACGCCGATCGGAAACGATGTTCCGTCGTCCTGGGATGCTGCGCTCGAAGGGCGAAGTGGGGTGGACTTCATCGGCGCTTTCGACACCGACGGGTTTCCGGTTCGGATCGCGGCGGAGGTCAAGGAGTTCGACCCGACGACGGTCGTCTCCGCCAAGGAGGCGCGCAAGCTCGATCGGAACGTGCTGTTCGCCGTCGCCTCTGCGAAGGAAGCGGTCGGCGACGCAGGCCTCAACGGCTTCGACCCGACGCGCGTCGGGATCGTGTTCGGCTCCGCGATCGGCGGGCTCCTCGGGATCATGGAGCAGGCTGAAGTGCTGCGCGAGCGCGGGCCGGACCGCGTCTCCCCGAACTTCCTGCCGAACGTGCTCGTCGACTCGGCCAGCGGGCAGCTCGCGATCTCGCTCGGGATCCGAGGGCCGAACTACGCACCCGTTTCGGCGTGCGCGACCGGCTCGCACGCGGTCGGCGAGGGTGCTGAGCTGATTCGCCGCGGCGACGCCGACGCGGTGATCGCCGGCGGCACGGAGGCGTGCATCCACCCGCTGATTCTCGCGGGCTTCTGTGCGATGCGCGGGCTCGCGACCGAGGAAGAGCACCCACCGCGCGCGTCGCGCCCGTTCGACGCAACGCGAGAGGGGTTCGTGATGGGCGAGGGCTCGTGCACGCTCGTTCTCGAGGAGCTCGAGCAGGCACGTGCGCGCGGTGCGCGCATCTACGCTGAGGTGCTCGGCTACGGCGCCTCGAACGACGCGCACCACATGGCGCAGCCGGAACCGGAGGCGATCGGGGTCAGCGACATGATGCGCGCCGCGCTGCGCCGCGCCGATGTCGACCCGAAGCGCGTCGGGTACATCAACGCGCACGGGACCTCGACGCCACTCGGCGACCTCGCCGAGACGCGCGCGATCAAGCAGGTCTTCGGCGACCACGCCTACGAGCTCGCGGTCTCGTCCACGAAGTCGGTCACCGGCCATTGCTTCGGCGCGGCCGGCGCGATCGAGGCGATGATGTGCGTGCTCGCGCTGCACCACGGTGTGCTTCCGCCGACCGCGAACTACGAGCAGCCCGACCCCGACTGCGACCTCGACTACGTGCCGAACGAGGCGCGCAAAGTGCAGGTCGACGTGGCGCTCTCGAACGCGATGGGCCTCGGCGGCCACAACGCGTGCGTCCTGCTCGCCCGCTACGAGACCTGACCGTTTCGGACGTGCCCTGGTGCCAGGCACCGGGGCACGGCTCAAGGGGCCACGGACCCAGGGGTCAGGTCGGTGAGCGAGTCGAGCACGACGTCGGCGAGCGCAAGCAACTCCTCGTCCGGCGGGAAGTGGGCGTTCGGGATCGCGACGACTCGCAGGCCCGCAGCGTGCGCGCTGCGGATGCCGTTGCCTGAGTCCTCGACCGCGGCCGCTCGCGCGGGCTCGACCCCGAGCCTGCGCACCGCCTCGAGGTAGACGTCGGGCGCCGGCTTGCCGCGCGCCACCTCCTCGGACGAGACGGTGACCGCGAAGAACGGCACGAGACCGCTCAGCTCGAGCGCCAGGTCGATCAACGGGCGGTTCGACGACGACGCGAGCCCGAGTGGCCAGCGGGCGGCTAGCAGCTCGACCGCCTCCCGTGCGCCGGAAATCAGCGGCAGTCGCTCCCGGTAGTGCGCTTCCATGCAACGTACGACTTCCTCGGCAATCTCGTCGGGCGACTCGCGCACCCCGACGACGTCGTGCATGTAGCGCGACCACTCGGGTGAGCTCATGCCCATCATGTCGGCCTGCGCGCGCTCCGACCAGCAGCCGCCGCGCTCGCGCGCCAGCTCTTCGCGCACCTCGTCCCAAAGCTGCTCGGTGTCGAGGAGCAGTCCGTCGAGGTCGAAGACGACGGCGTCGATCACACTGCGACGTAGCGGCCGTCTCGGTAGACGAGCCCCGCCCCGTCCCGACCGAGCTCGACCCGTTCGACCGCGCCGACGAAAAACGTGTGGTCACCTGTGTCATGCTCGGAGTGCAGCGAGCACTCCAGCCACGACACCGCCCCCTCGAGCAGGGGCCCGCGTGCCCCCTCGCGCACCGCGACGTCCTCCCACTGCGCGATCGGAGGCACGCTCCGCGCGAAGTGCTGCGCCAGTGCCGCCTGGTCGCCCGCCAGCACGCTGAGCGCGAAGCCGCCGGCGTTGCGCAGCAGCTCGTGCGCCTGCGCGTCGTGCCCGATCGACACGCCGACGAGAGCCGGCTCGAGCGAGAGGGAGACGAGGGAGCCGATCGTGACGCCGTACGGCACGGGCAGGGTCAGCACCGCGATCCCCGAGGGGAATCGGCGCATCGCCGAGCGCAGCTCCTCGTCGCTCGTCATGAGGCGATGCTAGTTCGAAAAAAGCGAAGGGCGGGGATCCCCGCCCTTCGCTCACCGATCCCACGTGCCTAGGCCTAGACCGCAGCCGTGCGTCCGCGCGTGTCGCGCCCGAGGAGCAACCCCGCTCCGAGCAGGACGACGCCGAGGACGAAGTGCAGCCAGTGGTCGGCCGAGTTCGTCGGCAGCCACTCGAGGCCGCCGATCAGGCCGACGATCCACAGCAGCAGGTAGATCACTCCGCCGCCGACGAGGAACGCCTTCGCCCCTTCCGCGGTGCGCGCGAGCGCGAGGCCGACGATCCCGAAGAGCAGGTGAACGATGTTGCGCAGGATGCTGACCTGGAAGATTCCGAGCAGCTCGGCCTCGGACCCCTCGCCCGAAAAGTCACCGGGCGCGTCCGAGGTGATGCCGGGGATGAAGCCGAGAATGCCGACGAGCAGGAAGACGATGCCGAACAGCTGCGCCGTCGTCACAAGCAGGTCCCGCTCGCCCGTCATGGGTCTATCAACCATGTAGGTCCTCCTGGGTAGCCGAGTACGGAGTTTCCTAGACGGCGAGTATTTTCTTCGCCCGACGCTCCGGAGCCGTAAAGAGGCGGCCGGGGCGGGGATTTGAACCCAGGAACCGCCTTGCGGTGGCCAGCGGTTTCAAGACGACGCGACTGTCGCTTGACGGAGCCGTTTCGACGCGGTGTGCGCCAGACTCTCCTCCGGGTAGCCGAGTCTACTTCACCGGCGAGTATCCCGACCGTTCATCCTGCAACCGGCTAGAGCGGCGTGACCAAGTAGACGACGATGACCATGAGCAGGCAGACCGTCCCGGTGAGCGCGACCGCCGCGACGGCGGTGGCAGCAGGGAGGACGCGCGCGGGGACAGTTGTCGCAGCGAGCGCGACCATCGCGAGCGCGAGCAGGAGGTAGAACGCGGGATTGAGTGACGCGGCGGCCTCTGCGGCCTCCGTGAAGGTGGTCCCCAGCACACGCGGGAGCGGGCCCCCTTGGTCGGCTGCGGCACGGTCGTTGTTCGCCGTCGCCGAAGCAGCCGTCCGAGGCAGGGAGCTCTTCGGCGAGGGCGTTCCGGCGACCAGGGTGCTCGCGCCGAGCGCTCCGGAGTCGCATACGCTCGGAGACAGCCTCCTGGCGCTCCGCGTCGGCTTGCCATCGACGATCGCGAAGCGAACGGTCCCGGAAGGCGTCGTGGCGACGTACGTGCCGTCGTGCAGCGGACGTCCGGAGAGACGGCCGTCGAAGCGGAAGCGGTTCGGGCCGTTTCGGGCGGGGAGGAGCAGCCGGCCTGCAGACCGGCAAACGGGAGCGACCTGCCTCAGCCGGATCACGACCCGACCTGAAGCCGGCGCGCGGAAGGCGAGCACGACGGTCGGCCGCCGCTTCGTGGTGGTCGGACCGAACCGCCCCGAGCTGCGGCTGTCGCCGCTCGAGCTCTGCCCGCCCGCGGCTGGAGTCGACGGGGAGCCGGTCGCCTGGCTCCCGACCGACGGCTGAGGCGCTGCAGGTGACCCGGGGAGGGAAGGTGAGGTTGGCGACGTCGGCGCACTCGGCAGGGGGACGGTCGGCGAGGGGAGCGGCGAGGGGAGCGGCGCCGGGAGCGGCACCGGGAGCGGCACCGGAAGCGGCGGGGGCGGCGGCAGCTGCGCCACGGCGGCCGTCGGCACGGCCGCCAGTGCGAGCAGGAGAGTTAACAGCGCGCGCCGCATCTGGGGAACTATATGGGAGAACGTTCGAGCGCCCCTGACGGGTTCGGGTCGCGGCCGCTTCCGGCACAATCGGCTCGATGGACGCGCGACCTCGTGCCCCGATCTCTACGAGCTGCTGGGCGCGAGCCGCGAGGCCGGACAGCCTCTCTACGAGCTGCTGGGCGCGAGCCGCGAGGCCGGACCGGAAGAGCTCAAGTCCGTCGACCACGCTCGGCGGCGGCCGCCTCGCTGACAGGCACAACTCCCGGAAGCTCGTGCGTCGCCATGCACCTTGGTATCGGGGCACTACTTCGTTACAACACTGACATGATCTGTCTACCCACGTCAGTCCATTTACGATCGACAATCCCGGGCATGGTGAGAAATATCGAACGTCTCGGTGACCGTCCGTGCTTCGAGGATTGGGCGAAGGAAGTCCAACTCGCAGTCGCTTCGAGAGCGCGCGTCTTTCACGTCGGCCGCCCGACGAACCCAAAGCGGCCTGAGCCGCAAACGAAAGCGGCCTGAGCCGCAACGCGCCGCGGCGCGTTCATGCGCAGCGGCGCGGCGTGCCGCCGGTTGCGCGAATCCGGCCCCCCGGAACCGGATTTCGCGGGGTTGCCCGCGAGCGGGTGCTCGCCAGTTGCGCGCCAGTGCGCGCGCCACGAACGAGCGGTCTTGAGCGTTCATCGCGCCAAGGCACGCTTCGTACGCCACCTGCTCGTAAAGAGGGCCGTACGTTTGGCGCTTCATTTCAAGAACGCTTCTCGACGGCGGTTGTTCGCCTGGTTGCGCTAAGTGTCCGGGGTTTGCGACGCGTCGGACGGCGAGTTGTTTGACGCCGTCGCGATTAGGTAGTCCGCACGGATGAGGCCGTTACTCGTTTTGAAGCGTCGCTCAACCCGGTCGCGCGCGATTCCGAGCTGCGGCAGCATCTCGCTAGGCACATGAGAGGCGAAGTAGCCCGCCGCGCAATCGTCCTCACCTGCCGCTCCTCGGACGGCAGGATCCCACCGGAGGGTCTTGCGCGCGATCGCCACGTCGCTGCTATGGCTTTCAAGCCGCGTGCGTACCAACTTCTCGTCCCCCCAACCGAGATCAGGGTCTGGAAATAAGCTCTCATCAGAGAGCGCCTCACGCAACGCCGCGCTCAACTGGCCCATGTAGCCGTCGTCCGGCCAAACGGTGACGCCGACGATCCCGCCGGATCGGCAAACCCGAAAAAGCTCGGCAACAGCTACCTCAGGTCGGGGAGCAAAGACCACGCCGAACGCCGAAATCACTCGGTCGAACGACTCAGCACCGAACGGCAACCGCTCGGCATCGGCGACCAGCCACTGAACGTCGGCCCCGTCGCGCGCGCATCGCTCGTCGCCGCGTTGCACCTGCACGGAAGATAGATCTGTCGCTGTTACGCGCGCTCCCAGCCGCGCAGCCGCGAGCGCTCCATTTCCGTCCCCGGCTGCGACATCCAACACGGTACGGCCAACGCCAACATCCACCGCCTCGACGAGGGCTATCGCGGCAGGCTCGAGGACAGCCGCAAGCGCCGAGTAATCGCCTGCCCCATACAACTCTCGCTGCTTCTGCTTCACATCGACCTTCAAGCCGCCCAGTTTAGGCTCCTGTTGAGAACCCGATCACCCCGAACTGGCAGCCCAGAAAAACCGATGTCCGTCTTCCTATGCTCCACTTCCTCACTTGCACCACTACGAGAGTCGTAGTGCCCCTGGTCCGTGAGTAATGGGCAGGCCGGGCTGGCCGCGGCGTTCAGCGCAGCTACGGTCGCGAGGACGACCGGCCACGGGAGTTGCACGACGACGACGTGGATGGGCTTGCGGAGCAGTGGGCCGCGATGTCCGTCCCCGAGGCCCGGCCGCACGACGAGTCCCACGCGCCCGAGGAGGCCGAGTACGAGATCCTCGCCCGGGCCCCCGGCATCATGAGCCTGCGAGCCTGCGGCGGGACTGACGGCGCTCCTGCGGAAGTCGCGTCGGCACTGCACAAGGACGCAGCGACCGCCGCTCACGACGCGGGTGTCGAGATCGACCGGCTCGAACGTGAGGGGGACGAGCGGCTGCGCGTGGAACGAGCGGGGCTTGCCGACCTCGACGCCGAAGCCCGGCGGGGCTTGCGCGAACGTCGCGAGGCAGACAAGCGGCGGGAGGAACTCCGGCGGCGGGAGGCTGCGAACGAGGACGCGCTCGAACGGTTGCGCGCGGAGCACGTTTCCGTCCGTGCCGCGTTGTACGACCAGCGCCGCCGCGATACGTTCGCCCGTCGCACGACCTGCGGCACAGCAGCATCACCAACTCCGCCGCCGCCGGTACCAGCCCGAAGCCGCTGATGAGCCGGCCGGGCACGCGTCGTACGCGACGACGAAGCGGTACATCGACACGGCGGGCGAACGGTTCCGCGACGAGGCCGCGCGGCTCGAAGAGCGCCTCTGGGGCAGCGGTGGTACGAAAAACGGGTACCAAGTTCCGGGTTCGCCGCCTGCGGAGGCAACGACGCCGTGACCGCCCCTCCGCAGAAGACCACCGTGTGCAGGCGGTTCATGGCAGCAACGGCGGGGCTGGGATTTGAACCCAGGGACCGCCTTACGGCGGTCAGCGGTTTTCAAGACCGCCCCGTTCGACCGCTCCGGCACCCCGCCTAACGGGTGACGGTAGCGGGGGCGCCGAACGCCTGCAGGACCTCCGGAACCGCGCCCTGGAAGTTTTCGAGGATCGC
>JACCTU010000220.1 GCA_013812235.1 Actinomycetota bacterium
GTGCTCGAGCTCGCGCGCCAGATCGTGGCCTCGGAGGACGCGATCCTCTCCGAGGCGCTCGCCGGTATGCCGCTCGCCGAGGTGCGCAAGCGTCACCGCTATCACACGCTGCAGCGGGGCGACCGGCCCTGACGGACCCGCGCTGGGGCGAGCTCCGCGGCCCTCGGCACCGCGACGCTGTACGAGGCATCGGGCCTCGAGTGCGCGCTCGATCCCGCGATCCACGTGGTCTGGCCGGGTGCCACGGTCGCGGGCCGCGCCTACACGGTGGGTGCGCTGCGCACCCCTCGACAACCTGCCGATCCATCGCGCGATCGAGCATCTGGAGCCGGGTGACGTGCTCGTCGTGGACGCCGCGGGGAGCGCCGGGGGCTTCGTGGGCGAGGTGATCGCCCGGGCCGTCCGCGCCAGGGGCGGCGTGGGCGTCGTCATCGACGGCGGCGTGCGGGACGTCGCGCGGCTCGAGGAGCTCGGCTTTCCCGCGTTCGCGCGCGCCGTCGCCCTGCGGCGGACCGTCAAGCAGGATCCCGGGGACATCGGCACGCCGATCGAGATCGCAGGGGTGAGGGTCTCCCCGGGCGATGTCGTCGTCGGCGACCGCGATGGCGTGGTGGCGCTCCCTTCGTCCGAGCTCGACCGTGTCATCGTGGCCGCTCGAGCGCGCGAGAGCCACGAGCGTGACCACCTCCGGCGGATCGCGGGGGGTGAGCTCACGCTCGACATCTACGGGTGGCGGGCGAAGTCGCGGCCCCGATGAGCGCGCGGACATCCTCGGGATCGCTCGCGGGACCGAGTGCCGTCGAGCCGGCGACATCGGCGAAAGGAACGGTGACGATCCGCCGCTCCTCGGTCACGCATGAAGCCTACCCGCCGGGCAGGCGCCGAACGGTCGACATTCACAGGAGATCCTGAGCCGACGACTAGGGTCGAACTGGTGACCTGCGGTCTACGAAGTCGGGTCAGTCGAGCACATCGGTCGCACTTCTCGCACGTTCCGGCCCGTCCCGGCGCAACTCCGTGTGGGCGCGCCGGCGCGGCGTTGCGAGTGCGCTACTGCTGCGCGCCGCGAACGAGGTCCTCGTTCACGACGGCAGGCAGATGGACGCGGCTCGGCGACTGCGCCAGACCGCGCGGCCGAGCGCGTTCAGATGGCCGAGGTCGACGCGGTCCCGGAGCGGTAGCGCGTGACCCGCTCCTCAGCGCGTTCGAAGACGAGCTTGTCGACCGCGTAGACGAGGACGATGAGCGTGAGGATCACCGCGAAGAGCATCGGGGAGTCGAACTGCTGACGCGAATAGCTCAACAGGTAACCGAGGCCGACCGACGACCCAAAGAGCTCCGCGACGAGCGCGACCTTCCACGCCACGCCGTAGGAGATGCGCAGTGCCGCGAGGAGGTACGGATACAGGAGCGGCAGGACGATCTTGCGGAGGACCTTCCCTCGAGCGCGCGTGAAGCTGTACGCCATCTCCATCGTGTCCTCGTCGAGCTGCTTGAGGCCCTCCCACACATTGATCATCGCGAAGGGCAGCAGGATGGCCACCTCGACGAAGATGACGGCGATGTCGCTCACGCCGAACCAGTAGAGGCCGATGATCGCCCAGCCGAGGCTGGGGAACGCGTTCAGCGTGGGCAGGAGCCGCTCGACGACGAGTCCACGGGTCACCGAGAGGTACCGCGCGACGAGCACGAGCGCGCTCCCGATGACGAGCGACAGGGCGACCGACACGAGGACGCGCGCGAGCGAGATGTAGGTGTGCTGGGCGAGCGTCGGATTCGCGAAGAGGAGCTCGAACGTGCGGCCGAGGACCTTCACCGGGTCCGGCAATATGTATTCGGGCGCGTCGAGCGCGACGACGTACCACACGACGACGAGCGCGATCGGCACACCGTCCGTCACGAGGCGGTACGCCGCAAGGCGGCCGACCGAGCCGCGCCGGACCGTCCCCCGCGACTTCGTCAGGATTCGGTCAATGCCGTGCGCTCCTCGAACAGCTCGCGCAGCTCTCGGCGC
>JACCTU010000001.1 GCA_013812235.1 Actinomycetota bacterium
GAGAAGCTCCTCCTGGACGCGGCCGGTGGTCTCGCTCAAGGTCCCGTGCGGCTCCTCGAGCTCGTAGGAGCCGAGCTCGATGAGCAGCGGCCCGACCACGGAGACGGGGATGACGGCGGCCCCGGTATGCGACTCCTGCGCACGACTCCAGGCTTCGTCGTCGTGCGCGAGGGGCTCGTCGCCGACGACGCCGCGGATCGCCTCGCGGCGCGCGGCGGTCGAGTCGGGATCGTTCCGGCGGGGCCAGCGCATCGGGAGAGCTTATTCTCGCTCCGTGACGGCAACGCGGATGGACGGCAAAGAGCTGGCTGCGCGGATCCGCGCTGACGTGGCGCGCCAGGTCGCGGCGTTCGGGCGACCGATCGGCCTCGCGACCGTGCTCGTCGGCGACGATCCCGCCTCCGACGTCTACATCCGGCTGAAGCACAAGGCGACGCTCGAGGTCGGGATCGAGGCGCGCGATCTGCGCCTGCCCGCGACGGCGAGCGAGCAGGAGCTGCTCGCACTCGTCGCCGAGTTGAACGCTGACGATGCCGTCGACGGGATCCTCGTCCAGCTGCCGCTCCCGGACCGAATCGACGAGAACCACGTGATCAACGCGATTGACCCGCTGAAGGACGTCGATGGCATCCATCCGGTCAATGCGGGACTGCTGGTCGCCGGCACGACCGGCCACGTGCCGGGCACGCCGCTCGGCGTGCTCGCGCTCCTCGACGAATACGACGTCGAGCTGCCAGGAGCACACGCGGTCGTGATCGGCCGGAGCGACATCGTCGGCAAGCCCGCTGCCTTGCTCCTGCTACACCGCCATGCGACCGTCACGGTCTGCCACTCGCGCACGCGTGATCTCGCCAGTGAGACCTCGCGCGCCGACGTGCTCGTCGCCGCCGTCGGCGTGCCGGGGATCGTGCAGCCTGGGATGGTGAAGGAGGGCGCGGCCGTGATCGACGTCGGAATCACGCGCACGGACACGGGCCTCGTCGGCGACGTTGCCCCCGAAGTCGCGGAGAGCGCGGGCTTCTTGACGCCTGTTCCCGGCGGCGTCGGCCCGATGACGATCGCGATGCTCCTGACCAGCACGATTCGGGCAGCGCGCTACCGGGAAGGAGAGCTTGCACATCCGAGCGCGTAAGGCTATGTTTCGCGCGCTTTATCAAGGTCGGCGGCTCGGTGCCTGAGCCGTCGCTTCACCGGAGGAGGAACACAGTTGGCTCAGGGCACCGTTAAGTGGTTCTCGAACGAAAAGGGTTACGGGTTCATCGAGCGTGAGGGTGGCGAGGACGTCTTCGTCCATTTCTCCGCGATCACGATGGACGGCTACAAGTCGCTGACCGAAGGTCAGAAGGTCGAGTTCGAGGTCGTCCAGGGCCCCAAGGGCGCCCAGGCCGCGAACGTCACGGCCGGCTAGTACACCCTCCGGGTCGAGCTTCGAACGGGCTCCCACCAGGGGGCCCGTTCTCTTTTGGAAGGATGGATCGATGGCAATCACGCGCGAAGAGGTTCTGCACGTCGCCAAGCTGGCGCGGCTCGAGCTGACCGAGGACGAGGTCGAGCGCCTCACGGGCGAGCTGAGCGCGATCCTCGAGGCCGTCTCGAAGGTGAGCGGGCTCGACCTCTCGGACGTGCCGCCGACTTCGCACCCGCTCGAGCTCGTCAATGGGTGGGGCGAGGACGAGCCTCACGAGTCACTGCCGGTCGAGCAGGCGTTCGCGAACGCGCCGAAGCGCGAAGACGACCTCTTCCGAGTCCCGCCGACGACGTGAGCGCTTCGATCGACACGTTGCGACTGACCGCCGAGGAGGCGCTCCGCCTGCTCGAGCGAAAGGAGGTCTCCGCCGCCGAGCTCCACCGCGCGTACCTCGATTCCGTCGCCGAGCGCGACCTCGAGCTGCACTGCTACCTCCGCACCGTCGACGACCCCGCCGGCGACGGCGTCCCGATCGCGCTCAAGGATGTGATCTCCACGGCAGGCGTCGAGACGACCGCGGGATCGAAGCTCCTCGAGGGCTACGTGCCCGTCTTCGACGCGACGGTGGCAGCGCGCTGCAAGGCCGCCGGGCTGCCGCTGATCGGCAAGACGAACACCGACGAGTTCGCCATGGGCTCGTCGACCGAGAACTCGGCCTTCGGCCCCTCGCACAACCCCTGGGATCCGACACGCGTCCCGGGCGGCTCGGGTGGTGGGACCGCCGCCGCCGTGTCGGCCGGCCTCGCGCCCTGGGGGCTCGGCTCCGACA
>JACCTU010000005.1 GCA_013812235.1 Actinomycetota bacterium
CGCCTGGGCCGAGACGGACGCAGGCACGACTGCGTCCGGCGGGTTCGGCCGCCGCGCCGGCGGAGGCGTCCGCGCCGGGACGACGACGACAGAGGGTGGAACCGCGAAGCTGGGGGCGGTGACGCCGGCAACGGGCGTTCCGCCGTCGACGAGCAGGGTCGGCAGCGCAAGCAGCGCGAAGAGCGCCGTCAGCAGTCCCGTCGCAGCGAGCGCGACGCGATACGCCCTCCGGTCGCCGATCGCGTCGGACGCAGCGCTGACCGCGACCAGCGCGGCGCGCGGATGTCGGACGAGCGCGGCTGCCCGTGCGGCACGGCGCCACTCCGACGGCGCTTCGCGGGTCGCGACGAGAAGGACGTCGCGGCCGAAGTCGTCCAACTGGACGTCGTTTCGCGCTGCGAGCGCAATCGACGCGATCGAACGGGCAGGGTCGCCGAGCAGAAGATGGAGCCCTGCTCCATCGGCCGCGAGGACGGCCGCCGGCGGCGGCATCGAGGCGGCGGCGAAAGCCAGCTCTCCGAGCGCGGCGTTGCCGGAGGCCTCGAGCGCGTGTGCGTATGCCCTCGCGCGGTGGCGCTCGTAGGCGTAGGCGGTCGTCGCAGGGAGCGATGCGCCCAGGGCAATCAGCGCCACGCGGTCGCGAGCCAGTGCGGCGGTGTTCACTGCGTGGCGAGCCGCGGCGACGGTCAACGTCGAACCTCCTGCCGCAGAACCCGGGTCGTCAGCACTGGTGCTGCGGCCATGGTTCTCTCCTTTGAGGTCGACGACCCCCATCGACCTACTAGGCCGCTTCTCAGGTTAGCCTCGATTGGCCCGACCTGCCACGATTGACGCCGCTCCGGCGGCGAGGCCGCGTGCGATCCGGGCTCGGTAGACAGGGGAGTGGAGCTGCCGGGCCTCCTGGGGGTTGGAGAGGAAACCCGTCTCCACGAGGACGACGGGGACGTCGGCCCAGTTGAAGCCGGTGAGATCGCTCCGCCGCTGGAGGCCGAGATCGGGCGCACCCGTCGAGTCTGTGACGGCCCGGTGAACGAGGCGCGCCGCGCGCAGGCTCTTCGCGTACACGTCGTCGGTCCAGTGGCGGCGAAGGGCGGGGTAGAGCGTGTGAACGCCGCGGAGCGACCGGTTCGTCGAGCCGTCCGCGTGGATGCGCAGCATCAGCGAAGCGTCGCGCGCGTTGCAGAAACGCGCACGCTCGACGTTGCCCCCGGCGTAGCCGCTGCGCCTGCGAGTCATCGCGACGCGGATGCCACGCGCGACGAGCAGGGTTCGGGTGCGGAGCGCAATGTCGAGCACGACGCCCGCCTCGCCCGGAGCTCCGCCCGGGTCCTTGATCTTCAGCGTCGGCGAGCCCGGACCGATCGGCTCGCGCTGCGCGCCGACTCGCGCGAGGGTGCCGTGGCCCGGGTCGATGCAGACGAGCGCGGCGGCGAACGCCTCGAGGATCACGCGCGACCTGCCGCCTCGGCAGCCTCGCGCAGGCGCGCTGCGAGCTCGTCGTCCGCCGCGTCGGGCTCGAGCCGCCACGACCAGTTCCCGGTAACCATCACGGGAGTGTTCATGCGCGCCTCGCTCCCGGGGCCGAAAACGTCCTGCATCGGGACGATCGCGAGCGCAGCGACGGACGAGTAGGCGAGCTCGATCAGCGACCACGCGGGGTCAACGGGGTCGAGGCCGCTCGATGCACGCTCGGCCGCGCTCAGCGACGACCTCACCCGGCCGTCGTGTCGTTGTCGTGCGTTCCCGTGTAGACCGTGCCGTTCTCGCGGTGGTTGCTCGAGCGCGGCGACGACGTGTGCGCGTTCCTGCGCGGCGACGACGTCGCGGTCGCCGTTCCGCTGCGCGGCCAGGACCCGCCGCAGCTCGATCTTCCCGGCGAGTGGCGGAGCGTCCTCGACGAGGCGCTACCCGTTCGCCTGCTCGAGCGCGTCCAGTAGCCGGCCGTTGGCCTGCGGTGTGTGCACGGTGATCCGAATCGCTTCGTCGAACGGCCGGACGACCAGCCCGAGGCGAAGCAACCGCTCGTACGTCTCCTTCGCCTTCTGCATCGGGACGTAGACGAAGTTCGCGTGCGACTCGAGCGGCTGGAGCCCGAGCTCGCGTAGGCGTGA
>JACCTU010000098.1 GCA_013812235.1 Actinomycetota bacterium
ACACGCCGACGCTCGCCGCGATCGACCGCCTGCGCCTCGGCCGCCTATACCGGGACGCGCCGCCCGGGGACCTGTTCCTCGTTCTCCACCGGCACCGGCGGGATGCGTTCCCCTCGACCGGCTGCCCACACCTCGCGCAGACCGTCGTCTCGGTGATTGGCGACGGCGGGCGGCGCCGCTGGCTGCGGTTGCCGCACCGCGGGGGCCGTTCGCCGGCTTAGCTGTAGGCGATCCGCTCCAACCAAGGACACCCGGACCACCCCGGGCGCACGTACTAGCCGAAGGATCCGGACGTGCCGAGCGACTACCCGGGCGGCGACGACCCCGACAAGCTGCTCGAGTGGGGCAAGCGCCGATGGGCGAACGCATGAAGTCATAGAGCCCCGAAGATCGGGCTTCCCTTTGGGGCCGTTGTGTTGGTTACGTGCCGAATCCTCGGGCGTTCAGCTTGCGCTCGAGCTCGCCATCACGAGCGGCTTCGGCGAAGTCGCGCGCATAGACGTCGAGCGTCATGGCCGGATTCGAATGCCCAAGCGTTCGAGCGGCGCGGACGGGGTCGGCGCCGGCACGGATCAAATGGCTTGCGGCCGTCCGGCGGAGGTCGTGAAAAGCGACGTGCCCGAGCCCTGCGCGCTTCGCCGCACGCCGTAGGCGCCCGCTCACGCTCGCGAAGTGCAGCGGCTTGCCGTCGACGGTTGCGAAAACGAGGTCGTCCTGTTTCGCATGGCCAAGTGCGAACCGTGCTCGGCGGTGGGCCCCGAGCTCGCGAACCGCTCGCGGCCTGAGCTCGACGTCGCGTGCCGCGGCGTCCGTCTTGAGCGCGACGAGCTCGGCGGGCCGGTCATGCGTCTTCCGGGAAGCTGATTGCGGATGTGGAGGATGCCGCCGGCGACGTCCGCATCGAACCAGCGAAGACCGAGAAGCTCGCTCTGTCTCGCGCCCGTGAAGACCGCGAGGGCGACCAAGGCGCGGAAGTCCTCGGACGTCGCCTCGAGCAGCCGCTCCGGCGCATACCTACAAATCCGGCGCCTAAAAGGGCGCTCCGCCTTCACGATCGAGCGTCTCGTCCGTGACCGGATGCAGTCAAACCAGGGAAACCTCCCGTGAACGCCCCGCGAGCGGGACTCCCTCGAGGTGTACGAGAACGGCGGATTGCGAGAGAACCGGCTGCATGAGAGAAGCAGAATCGCCCCGAGGCCTTCATCCGAAGAAGTGACCGTGCTGCTCGCCCAGTATCGCGAGTGTTCCGCGGCGCACATCCACTTCATGACGCTGATCTGGCAGGTCCCCGCTGTCACGGTTGCGATCTCGGGTGCGCTGGTCGCCGTTACTTACGCGTACAACGTTCCCGACGGAGTTCGCGCGATTGCAGCGCTGATGGGCACGTTCTTCCTGTTCGCCATGATGCTCGCGGTCGAGCGCTACAGGATGTTCCAACTGCGCCGGCGGCGCGACCTGGCTGAGATCGAGGAGCGCCTGGCGCCGCTCGCTCGACACATAGCGTGGGATGGGTCGGAGATCGTTGCCGAGATTCGGCGTGGCGAGTTCAGGCCATCCGGCGTCTACTTGTACCGGTGGGAGGGCTTCAAAGTACTTCGCGCCTTCATGTTTCTGGCGACGGTGATGCTCTTGTTGCTCGCGATGTTCGCGGTTGTCGACGCCCTTTCGTGAGCGCGCAGCATCCACCGAGCTAGGGAGGCCGGCGGGGAGTCACCACTGCGACCCACGCGGAAGGTGTGCCTGGTTTTGCCCTCCTCCCAACACACGCGCGATCTCCACCTATAACCGTGGCAACCGCCCAGGCTCAGTCTGCCACCTTGACACGTATCGACATTCTTCGATATATTGGGCCTGTCGATGAAAGGCCTTGCGATCGTCTGTTGCGCGCCACTGGACGCCCCTCTGCTCTCGGAGGAGGAGACCGACGCGACCGCGGAGCTCTTTCGCGCGCTCGGGGATCCCGCGCGCGTGAGGATCATGAACGTGCTCGCGACGAGCGACGGGCCCGTCTGCGTCTGCAATCTTGTCGGGCCGCTCGGGCTGTCGCAGCCCACGGTCTCACACCACATGAAGAAGCTGCTCGAGGTCGGCCTCGTCGACCGGGAGCAGCGCGGGAAATGGGCCTATTTCACGCTGAAGCCAGAGGCCGCGCGCAAGCTCGCGGCCGTCGCCGACCTGAAGGGAGTGTGCTGCTGATGACCACGACGAGCGCCGAGAACGTGCGTGAGGAGGTTCGCCGTCGCTATGCGCTCGCAGCGGTTACTGCCGACGCCGGAGGCTGTGGCTGCGAGTCGGACGGAGGATGTTGCGGCAACGCTGCCTGCGACGGCGACGACGGGACGTTCGGCAAGACGCTCTACTCGGAGCAAGAGCGCAGTGAGCTTCCCGGCGCCGCGACGCTCGCGTCGCTCGGCTGCGGGAACCCGACGGCGGTCGCAGAGCTCCGTGCCGGCGAGACCGTGCTCGACCTCGGTTCTGGCGGCGGCATCGACGTGCTCCTCTCCGCGCGCCGCGTCGGCGAGCGCGGCCTCGCGTACGGGCTCGACATGACCGACGAGATGCTCGCGCTCGCGCAGCGCAACGCAGAGGAGGCCGGCGTCCGCAACGCGATCTTCCTGAAGGGCGTGATCGAGCAGATTCCGCTGCCCGCGGACTCCGTGGACGTGGTGATCTCGAACTGCGTGATCAACCTCTCGACCGACAAGCCCGCCGTGCTGACCGAGATCGCGCGCGTGCTCAAGCCAGGCGGGCGGATCGGGATCAGCGACGTGGTCGCCGAGGACCGGCTCACCGAACCGGAGCGCGCGGAGCGGGGGAGCTACGTCGGCTGCATAGCCGGAGCCCTCTCGAAGTCCGAGTACGAGGCGGGCCTCGAGGCAGCGGGGTTCCGCGACGTCTCCGTCGAGTACACGCACTCCGTCGCCGACGGGATGCACGGCGCGATCGTCAAGGGCGTCAAGTCGCGTTGAACGTCCTGTTCGTCTGCGTCGGGAACCAGGGGCGCTCGGTGATCGCCGAGCGCCTATTCCGGCGGGCTGTGGGCGAACGGCACGCCGCGCGCTCTGCGGGGAGCGCACCGGGCTTTGCGACGCACCCGCAGGTGCTGGAGGCGCTGGAAGAGCTCAGCGTCGACGCGTCCGACCACGTGCCGGCGAAGCTCGACGAGGAGCGCATCGGCTGGGCGGACGTGATCGTCGCGACGTGCGACGACGCGTGCCCCGTCGTCCCCGGCAAGCGCTACGTGAGCTGGCAGATCGAGGACCCTGCAGGTCGGCCGCTGCCGGACGTTCGCCGGATCCGAGACGAGATCGCCGGGCGGGTGGACGAGCTCGTCACCGAGCTCGGCTAGCTCGCCGCCGAGCTCGCTGCGTGCACTTCCCGAAGGCGGTGCGTGTCGACGTCGTAGACGAAGCCCCGCACGTGGTCACGGTGCGGGAGGAACACCGAGCGCTGAACACGGAGGATCGACTGGCGGACGGCGGCTTCGAGGTCGGTGAAGGACTCGATCGCGAACGCCGGAGCGACACCCGTGTCGGCCTGGAGCTCCGCCCGAAAGCCGTCGTCGCTGAGCCGCTGCATCCCGCAGTCCGTGTGGTGGATCAGCATGATCTCGCGCGTGCCGAGAAGCCTCTGCGAGATCGCGAGCGAGCGGATCATGTCGTCCGTGATGACGCCACCGGCATTGCGCAGGACGTGAGCGTCGCCCTCGCGGAGGCCGAGCGCGTCGAACACGTTCAGGCGCGAGTCCATGCACGTGACGATCGCGAGCGCCCGCGCAGGGTGTAGATCGACGTGCTGGTCATCGAGCGCATCCGCGAAGAGGCGGTTGTTGGCGAGCAGCTCGTCGATGACGCTCACGAACGGAAGCCTAGGCAAGGCGGCCTCGGCACGTCAGTGCCCCCAGCGGGATTCGAACCCGCGCGACGGCCTTGAAAGGGCCGCGACCTGGACCGCTAGTCGATGGGGGCCGGGTAAGCCAGGATAGCCTTGCCCAAGGGGCCGGTAGCTCAGCTGGTAGAGCAGGGGACTTTTAATCCCAAGGTCGCAGGTTCGAGACCTGCCCGGCCCATCCCTCTTTCCTTACAGACCTCGCAGCAACTTCTTGCATGCGCTGACGTTCCAGTTTGTGCCAAGGCAAGGGGGAAAATCATGACGACGAACTTAGTGCGGCGCCGTGCTCTCGTGAGTGCGCTCGCCGCATCCGTCCTCACCGCGCTCACGGTCGCAGGTGGAGGAGTCGCCGGGCCGTCGCGCGCGCTCGTGGCGCCGAAGAACGAGTCGAAGCCGACGATTTCTGGCAACCCCAGGGTCGGGGGCGCGCTCACGGCGAACCCGGGCACCTGGAGCGGAACACTGCCGATCACCTACTCGTACCAGTGGGTGCGGTGCAACGCGCAGATGGCCAACTGCACAAACCGCGCTCGATCGCGCACGATCAGGTTGGTCGACGGTGACCTCGGCCGGCGCCTGCTCGTCGTCGTCACGGCGCGCAACTCCGACGGCACTGGCCAGGCGTCCGTGAGCACGGGCACGATCGGGGCACGGGCAGCCGCGCCTCGGAACACGTCAATCCCGACGATCTCCGGGACGCTCCGCGAAGGCGAGACGCTCACCGCGAACCCCGGCGTCTGGGAGGGGACGCAGCCGATCGCGTTCACGTATCAGTGGCAGCGCTGCGACTCGAACGGCGGCAACTGCGGCAGCGTCACCGGCGCGACGAGCCGGACGTACCTGGTGACCCCGGCGGACGTCAGCCGCTCCGTCCGCGTAATCGTCACTGCTCGGAGCTCGGGCGGCACTCGGGCGGCGACCTCTGCGCCGACCGGCGTCGCGCAGCCGGGCGGCCCTGCAGGCCAGATCCGGCTGCCGAACGGAAAGATCTCGATCCCGATCGAGAGCATGGCGCTCCCCGCGAGGCTCGTGATCGACGAGGTCGTGTTCTCGCCGAATCCCGTGCGCTCGCGCTCGGCGACGATCACCGTCCGCGTGCACGTCGCCGACACGCGCAGCTTCGTCGTCCGCGGCGCGCTCGTGTACATGCGGTCGCTCCCGCTCCTGACGACGACGCCGCCGGAAGCCGCGACCGGGATGGACGGGTACGTCACGTTCCGCATGCGGCCGCGGGCGCCGCGGGCCGGACTGATCTTCCCGCTCCGGAAAGGCGTGAACGTGCAGTTCTACGTCCAGGCGAGGAAGGCCGGGGAGCGCCTGAACTACGGCGTCACCGCCACGCGACTGACGCAGGTCCGCACGACGGGCTGACAGGCGAGAATGCGCGGGTGACGTTTTCCCGCGAGCAGATCGAGCGGGGCCGGAGCTACCACCGGCCCCGCTACCTGACCGAGCTGGCCGACTTCGCGCTCGGCGTCGGCGTGCTCGCGCTGCTCGCGTTCACCGGGGTCTGCGACGCGTTCCTTCCCGACTGGAGCTGGTGGGCGCAGGCCGTCGTGTGTCCCACGATCGTGCTCGGACTGCTCACGCTCGTGCGGCTCCCGATCTCGCACTGGCGCGACTACGTGCGCGAGCACCGGTGGGGCCTGTCGACTCAGTCGCTCGGGGGCTGGCTCGCGGACGTCGCGAAGGGGTTCGCCGTGTCGGCGCTGCTCGCAACGATCCTCCTTTCCGGGCTCGTCGCGCTCGCGCGCTGGACCGACGCCTGGCCGCTCGTCGCCGCACCGCTCGCCGCTGCGTTCGTCGTCTTCTTCACGTTCGTCGCACCGGTCGTGCTCGAGCCGATCTTCAACAAGTTCAAGTCCCTCGAGGACCAGGAGCTGGCAGCCGACCTCCGTGGACTGTCTGAGCGGGTCGGCGTGCCCGTCCGTGACGTGCTCGTCGCCGACGCGAGCCGGCGGACGACGAAGTCGAACGCGTACGTGTCGGGTTTCGGCGCAACGCGGCGAGTCGTGCTCTACGACACGCTGCTGGAGCAGATGAAGCCGGCGGAGCTCCGAGCCGTGCTCGCGCACGAGCTCGCGCATCGCAAGCACGGCGACGTGGCGAAGCTCTCGGCGATCCTCGTCGTTGCCGCGATCGGGCTCGTCGTGCTGCTCTGGGCGGTTCTCGGGGTGGAGGCGGCGGACCCGCGGAGCATCCCGCTCGCGATGCTCGTGGTCATCCTCGCCAGCCCGGTCGTGTTCGTCGTGCTCGCGGCGATCGCGCGTCGCGCGGAGTACCGCGCCGACCGGTTCGCGCTCGCCGCGACCCGCGACCTCGGAGCCCTCGAGGCGGCGTTCACAGGCCTCGTCGACGCGAACGTCGCAGACCTCGACCCCCCTCGCGTCGTCTACTACCTCAAGTACACCCATCCGACCGTCCCCGAGCGACTCGACGCGCTTCGTCGGACGGCACGGAACGAAGGATTGGAGGCGGCATGAGCGAGTTGTTCGGCCGGTCGGAGCCCCGGGTCGGGGACCTCTCGAAGCACGATGCATTGCGGCTGGAGGAGAGCATCGCCCCGCTGCTCGCGAAGGCGCGAGGCGTGTCGTGGTACAACGCGCCGGGGAAGGAGGCCGATCTCGCCGCTGCGCGGCTCTGCCTGCTCCGGCGCGCCCGCGCGGGCGTGAACGCCAGCCAGGAGGCCGGTGACGATGCGGTGCGGCTCGTGCTCGCCGAGACCGACCCGGAGGCTGTCGTCTGGCTCCTCTCCCGGGCGATCTCGTACATGGACGAGCAAGGCTTCCCCGACCTCGTGCCGGGAGCCCGGCCCGAGTAGTGACGCGCTCGTAGGCGCGCCGGACGCCGCTCTAGCCGTACGATCCGGTGGTGCCGAGCCTCGAAGGCAAGCGGGCGATCGTGACGGGCGCGTCGAGCGGGATCGGCGCCGCAACCGTCCGCGCGCTCCGCGAGGAAGGAATGCGCGTCGCCGGCGGCGCGCGCCGCACCGACAGCATCGACGCCGACGTCGCGCTCTCACTCGACGTCACCGACCGCGAGAGCTGCGAGCGCTTCGTCGCCGAGGCCGTCGAGCAGCTCGGCGGGCTCGACGTGCTCGTGAACGGCGCCGGCCTCGCGGTCGGGCGCGAGCCGTTCTGGGAGAGCCGAGAGGAGGACGAGCGGGTCGTGCTCGAGACGAATGTCCACGGGCTGATCCGGATGACCCGGCTTTGCCTGCCGCACCTGCTCGAAGGCGGTCATCTCGTGAACATCGGCTCGGTCGCCGGGCGGCAGGCGTACGAGAAGGGGTCGCTCTACGTCACCTCGAAGTTTGCCGTGCGCGGGTTCACCTACGCGCTGCGCGAGGACCTGCTCGGGAAGCCGTTGCGGATCACGACCGTCGACCCCGGGCTCGTCGCGACCGACTTCTCACGCGTCCGCTTCCGCGGGGACGAGGAGCAGGCGCGCGCGGTCTACTCCGGCGTCGAGGCGATGACGCCGGACGACATCGCCGCGTGCATCGTCTTCGCGCTCACGCGGCCTGCGCACGTGAACGTCGACGAGCTTGTCGTCAAGGCGCTCGCCCAGTCCTCCGGCGGCCGCATCATCCGCGGCTAAATGACCCTCACGATCCTCGAGGGCTCGACGTTCTGCATCTGCGACGACCGCGGCGATGTCGGCGAGGAGACGAGCGGCTTTTTCGCGCACGACACACGCTTCCTCTCAATACTGCGGCTGACGATCAACGGCAAGCGGCCGCTGCTCCTCTCCTCCGCGCAGGTCGAGTACTTCTCCGCGGCGTTCTACCTTCGCAATCCGCTTGCCGGCGGTTTGCCGCAGGACACGCTCTCGATCACTCGCCGCCGGTTCGTCGGCGAGGGGATGCAGGAGCGCATCATGCTTCGCAACGAGGGGATGGAGCCCATCTCGTTCACGCTCGGGCTCGAGATCGGCTGCGACTTCGCGGACATCATGTCCGTCAAGGAGCACGACTTCGCTCTCGGCGACCCTGTCCACGCGGAGCCGCTGCCGTCCCCGGTCGACCCGGTCTACGACGCCGAGAACAACCAGTTCGTGCTCGCCGATCCCGAGGACGCCGCGCGCACGCAGGTGATCCTCTCGGAGCGTGGCACGACGAACGGGAGCGGGATCATGTACGAGGTCGAGCTCGCGCCGCGTGGCACCTGGGATCTTCAGCTCGACGTCGTCCCCTCGATCGACGGGAGCGAGGTTGCGCCGAAGCTCGTCGAGCGCCGGTTCGGGGACGAGCTCGTGCGAGTGCGGGACTCGCTTGCGGCGTGGCAGCTACGCGTGCCGCAGCTCCGCGCCGGCTGGGAAGACCTCGAGCGCTCGTTCGGCCAGTCGGTGTCCGACCTCGCCTCGTTGCGCATGCGAAGCGCGACCGATCCGGGGAGGGGACGGCTTCCCGCCGCGGGGATGCCGTGGTTCATGACCGTCTTCGGCCGCGACACGATCATCACGTGCCTGCAGACCTTGCTCTTCGGCCCCGAGCTTGCGAGCACTGCGCTTCGCGTGCTCGCCGAGCTCCAGGCGCGCGAGGACGATCCGTCGATCGACGCGGAGCCGGGGAAGATCGTCCACGAGGTGCGAACCGGCAAGGCCGCGAAACACTGGTTCCGGACGTACTACGGGACCGTAGACGCGACACCGCTGTACCTCGTCCTGCTCTCCGAGGTCTGGCGCTGGACCGACGACCGCCCGCTCATGCTCGAGTTGAAGGAGCCCGCGCTTCGCGCGCTCGAGTGGATCGACCGGTGGGGCGACCGCGACGGCGACGGCTTCGTCGAGTACCAGCGCCGGAGCGACCACGGGCTCGAGAACCAATCGTGGAAGGACTCGGGCGACTCGCAGCGCTTCGCGGACGGTCGCATCGCTCAGCCCCCGATCGCGCCAGCCGAGGTGCAGGGGTACGTCTACGACGCAAAGCGGCGCATGGCCGAGCTCGCGCGTGAGGTCTGGCGCGACCGTGAGCTCGCCGACCGGCTGAACCGGGAGGCGAAGGAGCTTCGCGAGCGCTTCGACGAGGCGTTCTGGGTCGAAGCGAACGGTAGTTACTACGCGCTCGCGCTCGATGGCGACAAGCAGCGTGTCGACTCGCGGTGCTCGAACATGGGCCATCTGCTCTGGAGCGGCATCGTTTTTCCGCACCGTGTCGACGCTGTCGTCGACACGCTGATGGGCGACGCGCTCTGGTCGGGCTGGGGCATCCGCACGATGTCCGAGCAGGACGCGGCGTACAACCCGCTCTCGTACCACAATGGAACGGTCTGGCCCCACGACAATTCTCTCGTCGCGTGGGGGCTCGCGCGCTACGGCCGCTGGCCCGAGATGCAGCGGATCGCGCAGCGCTTGCTCCAGGCGGCTCGGTACTTCGGCTACCAGCTGCCCGAGGTCTTTGCGGGGCTGCGCCGCTCCGAGACCACGTTCCCGATCGCGTACCCGACCGCGGCGCGCCCGCAGGCGTGGGCGGCCGGCACCCCCGTGCTCCTGCTGCAACTGCTGCTCGGCCTGCAGCCGGACATCAGGCGCCACTCGCTCGAGACGATCGCGCCGCCGGAGCTGCCGACGTGGGTCAAGAGCCTGCGGCTCTCCGGCGTTCGCGCGTTCGATCGGCAGTGGAACGTGCGCCTCGACGAGGGTCGGGTGCGCGTGGAGGAGGCGTAGTGGAGAAGCTGCGCGTCGCGGTGCTCGCGCCGCCGTGGTTCGCCGTGCCGCCGACCGGCTACGGCGGGATCGAGTGGGTCGTGTCGCTGCTCGCGGACGGGCTCGCCGACGCGGGCCACGACGTGACCCTCTTCGCGTCCGGTGACTCGCAGACGCGCGCGAAGCTCCACGCCGTGTTCGAGACCGCTCCGAGCGAGCTGATCGGCCGCACGTTCTGGGAGCTGCAGCACGTCATCTCTTGCTACGAGCGCTACGACCAGTTCGACGTGATCAACGACCACTCCGGGCCGCCCTCGGCGACGATCGGCGGCGCGGTGCCGACTCCCGTCGTGCACACGGTGCACGGGCCGCTCACCGGGGAGCCGGGAGCCCTCTACGAGTCGATCGCGAAGGTCTCGCCCAAGGTCGGGCTGATCTCGATCTCGCTCAACCAGCGGAAGCCGAAGCCTGACCTGAACTGGGTCGCGAACTGTCCGAACGCACTCGACCTCTCCGTCTACCCGTGCAACCCGCACCGTGGCGACTACCTGCTCTTCCTCGGTCGGATGAGCCCCGACAAGGGTGCACACCGCGCGGTCGCGGTCGCGATGGAGAGTGGGGTGCCGCTCAAGCTCGCGGGCAAGTGCCGCGAGCCGAAGGAGATTGAGTACTTCAGCGAGTTCGTGGAGCCGCACCTCGGCCCCGCGCACGGGATCGAGTGGCTGGGCGAAGTGAACCACGGCCAGAAGGTCGAGTTGCTCCAGGATGCGCGCGCGACGCTCTTCCCGATCGAGTGGGAGGAGCCGTTCGGCCTGGTGATGATCGAGTCGATGGCGTGCGGGACGCCGGTGATCGCGACGCGCCACGGCGCGGTTCCGGAGGTGATCGAGCACGGGCGGTCGGGGATCGTCGTCGACGACTACCGGTTGATGGGGGCGGCGCTCGAGGAGGCCGACCGGCTCGACCCGCTCGTGTGCCGGCAGTACGTCGAGGACCGCTTCGCGCCGGAGCGGATGGTCGCGGACTACCTGGCCGCGTACCGCACCGCGATCGGGTGAGAGCACCTCACGCTCTGCGGCGCTCGCCGCACGACCGCGAGATCCTTCGGCTGGCAGTGCTCGCGCTCGGGGCGCTCGCTGCACAGCCGACGTTCGTGCTGGTCGACACGGCGATCGTCGGCCACCTCGGCACGCCGCAGCTCGCGGCGCTCGGGGCCGCTGGGCTCGTGCTCGGCGGCGTCTTCGCGATGTTCAACTTCCTCGCGTACGGAACGACCTCGCAGGTCACGCGAGCGGTGGGCGCGGGCGCGCGGGAGA
>JACCTU010000117.1 GCA_013812235.1 Actinomycetota bacterium
CTGCCACCTCGGCGCGAACGTCGTGCCCGCGGGCGAGGGCTGCGCCCGCTTCGCCCGTCGCGTCGAGCGGTCCCGTGCGCGGATGATCATCGGCGAGGAGCGCGCGGTCGGCGAGTTGTGGGCGGCCGTCGGGAGCCGGTTCGGCGTCCCGCGCGAAGACCGCCCCGGGCAGCCCGTCTTCTCGCTCGAGGACCCGCCGGAGCCGGGAGAGACCGGGCTGCGACCCGCAACGTCGGCCGACCTCGAGCGTCTTTTGCCGGCGTGCGCGGTCGCGCACGAAGAGGAGCTCGACGTGAACCCGCTCACACGCGACCCCGACGGCTTCCGCTGGCGGACCAGCGCGCAGATCGAAGACGGCCGCTCGTGGATTTGGCTCGAGGACGGCGTGATCCTGTTCAAGGCGGAGGCGTCTGCGTGGACGCCGGCCGCGGTTCAGCTCCAGCAGGTGTGGGTCGACCCGGAGGCGCGGGAGCGCGGTTACGCGAAACGGGCGATGGGTGACCTCTGCCGGCTCCTGCTCGAGCGGACGCCGTCGGTCTGCCTGTTCGTGCGGCCTGAGAACACGCCCGCGATTGGGCTCTACCTGAGCATCGGCATGCGCCACGTGCTCGACTACAGGAGCGTGATCCTGTGACGGACGTCACCGGCGACGGCAGCCGCTCCGGTTCAAGCACTGGCTCTCGCGCGATCGGGGCTGGCGTCGCACAGCTATCCTGAACCTCGTTGAGTTCGTTGATCGAGCTGCTCCGCGCCGGCGACGGCGCGACTTCTGCTTTCGGTGAGGACATCCGGTGGGGGCCGGCGACGTTCCTCCTCCTCCTGGCGTCTGCCTGGTGGGTGAAGTGGCCGCTGATTGCGGCGCTCGGCGCGGCAGGCGACTGTCGCCGGCGCTGCTTCCCGCGCGCGACACTCGCGGCGTTCGGGGCCGTCGCCGCCGCAGGAGCGAGCGTGACGGTCTTCAAGGAGCTCTTCGACCGCGCCCGACCACCAGTCGCAGGGGTGGACGCGGTGGGGCTCGTTCCGGCCTCGGCCTCGTTTCCGTCCGGCCACGCCGCCACCGCGTTCGCCGCCGCGGTCGCGGTCGGGGTCTTCTACCCGCGGCTCAGGCGGCCGCTGCTGGCGCTTGCTGCGGTCGTAGCGCTGTCCCGCGTCTATCTCGGCGTTCACTACGCCACGGACGTGCTCGCGGGAAGCGTGCTCGGAGCGATGCTCGGTCTTGCTGCGGGTTGGACGGTCCGAGCGGTCGCACCAGCGCCCACAGCACCCGTGCCGAGTCGCGCGCCGGCCGGAACGAGCTTCGCTCCTCTCCGTAGATCGCCGGGATAGCGACCCACGCGACCGGGACGCCCGCGCGGAGCACTCGCCGCAGGTGCTCGGTCTCTGCCTCGTAGCCGCCTGACGGCAGCAGTTCGAGCGCGCTGCCTCTGAGCAGCCGCATGCCGTTCTGCGTGTCGCGCACCTCACGGCCCGTCGTGAGCTCGAAGAGCCTGCGCGTCGCGCGGTTGGCGAGGCGCCGCGGGAACGGCATCTCGGCGAGGTCGTCGAAACGGTCGCCGATCACCAGCTCTGAGTCGCCCGCGGCGCGAACGAACGACGGGATCGCCTCGGCGGGATGCTGGCCGTCGGCGTCGATCACGAGGATCGCGTCGGCGCCGCGAGCGCGGTCGACGCCTGCGCGGACAGCCGAGCCTTTGCCGCTTCGCGCCGGCTGCCGTACGAGCTCTGCGCCGAACTCCTCTGCGAGCGCATCGAGCTGCACTGCAACGTCGGGCCGCGAGCCGTCGTCGACGAGGACGAGCGAGTCGACGTGCTCGAGCACCTGCCGCACGAGCGCGCGCTCGGGCACGTCGTTGTGCGAGGGCATCACCGCGACGAGCGAGCGCTCGTCCGAGAAGGGCTCCGCGGGCTCGACCTGCGTCCGGCGCCGCCGCTGATCGTAGGCGATCGCGACGAGCAGCGCGCTTGCGGTGCCGAGCGCCGTGCCCGCGACGGTGTCGAGCGGGAAGTGCGCGCCGAACATCACGCGGGTGAACGCGACGGCGGCGATGTACGCCCAGAGGACGAAGCGCAGGCGAGGGAAGGCGAGCGCGACTGCGACGCCGAGCGCGGCCGTGATTGCCATGTGCCCGCTCGGGAAGGAATTCAGGTGCGCCCAGGAGTGGCCGTTCAGGACGGCGTGCTCGACGACCTCCTCGGGACGTGCCCGGTCGTAGACCGAGTACACGGCCTCGAGCAGCCCCCATGCGAGGACGGCCGAACCGAGGACGCGCGCGAAGACGCTCGGCACTCGGCGCACAATGGTCACCGCCGCGGCTACGAGCGCGAGGGCGATCAGAAGCAGGTAGTTGCGCGTGTGCGGGTCGAGTGCCTGCCAGAGCAGCTCGGGCCCCGGGCCGAGCCCGTTGATCGCGCTGTAGAGCCTCTCGTCGGCCCGACGCACGTCCGTGTGAGCGACGAGCACGCCGAGGACGGGCACGACCGCGAGCAGACCCAGCGCAGTACGGAAGCGGTTGACCCGCCGGGGGATGCCGACGAGCGGCACAAGCGCCGTCAGCGTCGCGATCCCACCGAGCAGGAAGAGCGAGCGATAGCTGCCCGTCGCCTGAACCGTCCAGCCCGCTGCGGGAAGGGCGATCGTCGAGGAGATCGCGCGCACGGAGAAGTAGAGGGCGGTGTAGGCACCCGCCTCGCGCTCCGGGATCAGCGTCGAGAAGAGGGGGAAACCGAGAGTCGAGACGAGCCCGAAGCCCGCTGCGCCGAGGACGAGCGCGCCGCCGACGGGCACGAGGCTCGTCGATGCCCCGACACCGAGGAAGCCGCCGCCGAGCAGGGCGATCCCGGCGAGCAGCAGCGGGCGATGGAGGGCCGGGTTCTTCACGCGGCCGGCGAGGACGATCCCCATTCCGGTCGCGAGCCCGAACCCCGCGAGCCAAAGCGACGCCACGCTCGGCCCGAGCCCGAGCTCCTCCTCCGCGTAGAGGAGGAAGAAGGCGGGGAGAGCAGCGTAGCCGAGCACCCAGAGGATCTGCGGACCAGGAAGCCGCGGACGCCCGGGCGCAGCGCCGCGCGGAGGTAGTAGGAGGTCGGGTTCCCCGGAGCAACGGCTGTCGCCGGCGCGTGATCCTGGGGCTCGGCCACGCGCCGGATCGTCGGCAGGGCGAGCAGCGGGACGAGCAGGGCGGTGAGCGCGAACGGCGCCCAGATGGCGAGGCCGGTGAGCGCGCCCCCGACGGCGAGGCCGAGCAGGCCGCCGACGAGCATTGCGAGTTCCTGGGCGCTCGTCGCCTTCGGCCGACCCGAGGCGTCGAACGCTTCCGGGATAAGTGCGCGGTGCGCAGTCGTGACTGCGTTCAGGCCGACGTAGACGACGGCTGCGGAGAACGCGAGCACGAGGTACGAGCTCGACGAGCCGAGCGCGATCGCGACCAAGCCGCCTGCTGTGACGATCGCACCGCCGAGGATGAACGGCATCCGGCGACCGCGGCCGCTGCGCGCGAGCCGGTCGCTCCAGATCCCGACGACCAGCGGCACAGCCATACCGGCCGCGGCGTTGACGAGCATAACCATCCCGATCAGGCCGGGCGCGTCGTTGATCCGCTCGAGCAGGAGCGGCAGGTAGCTCGTCGTGACCGCGCGGCCGAGCCCGGCGGCGAGCGCGGCGGCCGCGAAGGCGACGACGTACGGGAGCCGGAGGAAGGGGAGGCCGGCGGGGCGGCCGAGCGCGATGCTGGTCATGCCGCCGCTCCGACGAGCGCGAGCGCGTGGGGGACGACGGAAAGCTCGACCGTGTCCCCGAACGTGGTGGTGTCGGCGATCACCGGGGAGCGTCCGCGCGTTGCGATCCGGACGGTGTGAGCGCGGTGGTGGGTGACGCCGGGACGCCCGAGGTGGGTGCCGCGACGGAGGCGCGGCGCGATCCCGAGGAGCGCACGGCGTCCGGCGTCGATCGTCACGACGTCGAGCAGGCCGTCGGCGGGATCCGCAGGCGCGACCCGCAGGCCGGGCCCGAAGAGCGGCATGTTCGCGACGAAGAGCTGGCCGATGCGCACGAGGCTGCACTCGCCGTCCAATCCGAGCGCGATCGTGAAGGGCTCGAATTGGGCGAAGGCGCCGACACCTGCGCGGATGCCTGCGACGACGTCCGCGGAGTTGACCGCCGTGTACTGGGAGCGCGCGAGGGCGTGAAAGCCGGCGCTGACGCCCTCGACGGCGAGGTAGCGGCGTTCGGGCGTCTGGACCGAGATAGCGTCGATCGGCCGGGCACGCCCCTCGACGGCGAGTCGCGCGGCGGAGGCGAAGTCAAACGGGATGCCGAGGCTGCGCGCGACGTTGTTCGCGCTGCCGGCGGGGATCAGGGCGAACTCCGCGCCGAAGCGCGAGTTCGCCGCCGCGTGGAGAGACCCATCGCCCCCGAGTAGCACGACCCGCCGCTCAGCTGTGGCGAGCGCGTGGTCGAGCTCCTCGAGGGACGCCGTGACGCGGGTCTCGACGCGCGCTCCCACCGAGCGGAGCAGGCGCGCCGAATCTTGGACGAGAGTGGGGCGACGGCTCAGGCCGCTCGCGTTTCCGTTCGCAACCAGCAGCAGGTGGGGAGAGAGCGACCGAAGGCGCCAGGAGCTGCTGCGGGCGATGCGGGAGCGAATGCGCTGGGGGCGAGTGCCTGAGCCGTCGACATGGGACGAGACTCGCACCGGCCGCCCCGCGCGACTATGCGGCGTGCAGGCATCTCGGGGTGCGGCTGGCCGCACCCCCGCCACGCGTAGGATCCGCCGCCGTGAAGACGGCGATCCTGGCTAGGCACGGGGAAAGCGAGTTCTCGGTGCGAGGGGTGATGAACGGCGACCCGGGGCTCGCCGGGCCGCTCACCGAAAAGGGCGTGGAGCAGGCCCGCGCCCTCGGGGAGGCGCTCCGGGAGTCGCCGATCGACCTCTGCGTCGTCACGGAGTTCGAGCGGACGAGGCAGACCGCAGACATCGCGCTGGAGGGCCGCGACGTCCCGCGGCTCGTGGTGCCCGAGCTGAACGACATCCACGTCGGCGAATTCGAGGGAGGGCTGCTGGAGACCTACCGGGCCTGGGCGCGAGACCGTTCGCCCGTCGAGATCCCCGCCGGCGGCGAGAGCCGCGCCGGGGTCGCCGAGCGCTTCGCCCGCGGCTTTCGGTGGGTGCTCGAGCGCCCCGAGGAGACCGTGCTCGTCGTCGCCCACGGGCTGCCGATCCGCTACGTCCTGCTAGCGATCGAGGGGACCGAGCCGCGGCCGGTAGTCGAGAGCGTCGACTACGCGACCCCCTACCGGCTGAGCCGCTCCGACCTCGAGCACGCCGTCGAGCGCCTGGACCTCTGGGTTCGCGACCCGATCTGGAGGACCTAGCTCGATCGAGCGATGGGCGGAGCGCCCGATCCGTCCGAAGATGACCTTGCGGTGCGTACCGGCCTGATTGCGGCAGGGCTGGCGTCATTCGCTGCGGTGGTGCTCCTCACGAGCGGAGGGCCCGGGCGCGGCGCGACGGTGGAACACACCTGCTCTGCGACGGACAAGCAGTTCATCTCGACGACCGAGCTGAGCATGACCGCGCTCGGGATCTGGGGCGACGACTACCGCCGCGGCGAGGCGACCGAGGCAGAGGTGATCGCCGAGGCGCGCAGGGCGAAACGGCGCGTCGAGACGTTGAACCCGAGCGACCCCGCGCTCCGCAACGCGAAGACGCTGATGGCCGGGATGCTCGCGGAGTACGGGCGCGCGATGCTGGCGAAGTCGAAGCAGAAGGATGCCGGGCCGAACATGTACCGGGCCTACGGCCTGGCGAACTTCGCGAACGACGTGCTCGTGGAGGCGGCCCCGGAGCTCCGCCGCCGCGGCTGCGACGTGTCGTCGCTCCTGTAGTCACACTTTCCGGGTGGACCCGGATGCCCTCCGCGGCGAGGTGGAGCGCTTTGTGCGGGAGCGCGAGCTCATCGCTCCCGGGTCTGAGGTCACGGCGCTCGTCTCGGGCGGAGCCGACTCGACGTGTCTTTGGCACGTCCTCGGCGCGCTCGGCTACCGGGTTTCCGCGCTCCACGTCGACCACGGCCTTCGCGGCGCCGAGTCCGACGAGGACGCGCTGTTCTGTCGCGAGGTCCTCGGCGCCGAGGTCGTCGACGGGCGGGGCGGCTCGACCGAGGACGAGCTGCGCGCGATCCGCTACTCGTTCGCGACCGACCGCCTGCGCGCGACCGGGCACACCGCCTCGGATCAGG
>JACCTU010000168.1 GCA_013812235.1 Actinomycetota bacterium
TGCACTCGGCGCGCACGGAGATCTTCACGCGCATGTTCCCCCGCTGCGGCGTGCCGGATGTCTTCGACTCGTGGAGCGAGTGGGAGGACTACCTCCGCTTCCTCTACGAGACGCGCTCGATCACCGAGCACACGCAGGTCTGGTGGAGCGTCCGGGCACACCTTGCGTACCCGACCGTCGAGATGCGGATCTGCGACGCGCAGCCGACGCTCGAAGAGGGTCAGGCGCTCGCGGCGTTCATCTACGCGCTGACGTGCCGCATCGCTCGCGCGCTCGACGACGGCGAAGCGATCCCCGATCACCCGCACCGGCTGATCGAGGAGAACTTCTGGCGTGCGACGCGGCACGGGCTCTCCGGCGAGCTGATCGACCTCGCGACGGGGGACGTGCTGCCGGCCCGCGCGCGTCTCGAGCAGCTCGCCGACTGGATCGGGCCGGTCGCGGACGAGCTCGGGGTGCCGCTGACGATTTCGACGGCAAACGCGGCCGAACGCCAGCGCGCGCGGCTCGAGGAGGGCGCGACGCTGCGCGAGATCTACGCGGAGCAGGTGATCGAGCGTGTCCGAGCCTGAGCTCTCGCCCGAGCAGCTGATCGAGCAGATCAAGCAGCTGCGCGTCGCCGACCTGGTCCTCTCCACGGTCACGACCCTCGCCCAGCTCGCCTACGCGAAGCTCGAGGACTCGAGCCGGGACCTCGAGCAGGCGCAGCTCGCGATCGACTCGATCCAGGTGCTGCTCCCGAAGCTCGATGGGCACGTCCCGGCGGAGCTCTCACGCGACCTCGGGCAGATGGTCACGAGCCTCCAGCTCGCGTACGCAAAGGCTGCGACGGGCTGACTTCCCCTTTAGTAGGCTCCCCCGGCCAGTGAGAGAAACTCGCCGCGCCGAGCCCGCTCGGCGCGCGACTTTGTAACGAGGGGAGCCGAACCAATTGGAGTTCTTCAACGAGCACGCCGTCAGCTTCGCGATCCTCTGCGGGCTGATCGCGATCGCCGTCGGAATGGGCCTGACCTGGTGGCTGCTCCAGCAGCCGGCCGGCAGCGAGCGGATGCAGGAGATCGGCCGCGCGATCCAGGAGGGGGCCGAGGCCTACCTCAAGCGCCAATACCTGACCATCGCCGCAGTCTCGGTCGTGCCGTTCCTGCTGCTCGGCTTCTACGACGAGCTCGGCTGGGGAACGGCGCTCGGTTTCCTCGTCGGGGCCGTGCTCTCCTCTGCCGCGGGTTTCATCGGCATGAACGTCGCCGTGCGCTCGAACACGCGGACCGCCGAGGCGGCGAAGAGCGGGCTGCGCCCCGCCCTGAACGTCGCGTTCCGCGCAGGTTCCGTGACCGGCCTGCTCGTCGTCGGGCTCGGGCTGATCGGGGTCGCGGGCTACTACTGGCTCCTCACTGGCCCCGTCGGTAACTCGCCCGAGTCGGCGATCGACGACCTTGTCGGACTGGCGTTCGGCGGCTCGCTCATCTCCGTCTTCGCGCGGCTCGGCGGCGGCATCTACACGAAGGCGGCCGACGTCGGCGCCGACCTGGTCGGGAAGATCGAGGCGGGCATCCCCGAGGACGATCCGCGCAACCCCGCGGTGATCGCGGACAACGTCGGTGACAACGTCGGCGACTGCGCGGGCATGGCGGCCGACCTCTTCGAGACCTACGCGGTGACCGCCGTCGCCGCGATGCTGATCGGAACGCAGTTCCAGGCCGACCAGCTCTACCTCTACCCGCTCGCGCTCGGCGCGATCTCGATCCTCGCCTCGATCGTCGGCGTCTTCTTCGCGCGGATCGGACCCGGTGGGTCGATCATGAACGCGCTCTACCTCGCCGTCCTCGTCGCGGTCGTGCTCTCGGCGATCGGGTTCATCCCGGTGACGATGGCCTTCGATGACGGGCGCTTCTCATTCACCGAGCTCTACGCGTGCGCCCTGACCGGTCTCGCGATCACGTTCCTGCTCGTCGCGATCACCGAGTACTACACGGGCACGCGCTGGGGGCCGGTCAAGTCAATTTCGGGCGCGTCACGTACGGGGCACGCGACGAACATCATCGAGGGCCTCGCGATCGGCATGCAAGCGACCGCTGTTCCCGTGATCGTGATCGCCGCCGGCATCCTCGTCGCGAACCACTTCGCAGGCCTGTTCGGGATCGCGGTCGCCGTGATGGCGCAGCTCTCGATGACAGGCCTGATCGTCGCGCTTGACGCGTACGGGCCCGTGACCGACAACGCCGGCGGGATTGCCGAGATGGCGAACCTCGACGAGTCCGTGCGCGCGATCACCGACCCGCTCGACGCGGTCGGCAACACGACGAAGGCGGTCACGAAGGGCTATGCGATCGGCTCCGCCGCGCTCGCCGCCCTCGTGCTCTTCGACAGCTACACGACCGGGCTTGCGGAATCGAACCTGAACGTGACGTTCAACC
>JACCTU010000148.1 GCA_013812235.1 Actinomycetota bacterium
GGTCTACACCGTGAAGGCGGGTGACACGCTCTGGTCGATCGCGAGCAGCCGCTACGGCGGCGACCCCCGAGGCGGCGTCTGGAAGATCGAGCAGCGCAACGGGGTCACCGGCGGGACGATTCGCGCCGGTCAGCTGCTCGTCTTGCCCTAAGGGAGGGCTTACTCGGGGCGAAACTAGACTCGCTCGGTGGACCTCGACGTCGTGTTCTTCGGCACGTCCGGCTCGATGCCGACGGCGCATCGCGCGCCGAGCGCGCTACTCGTACGCCGCGGCGGCGAGCGCTTGCTGTTCGACTGCGCGGAGGGGACGCAGCGCCAGATGCTTCGCTCGTCGGTCGGGCTCGTCGAGCTCCGCGAGATCTTCCTCACGCACTTCCACGCCGACCACTTCCTCGGGCTGCCCGGGATGCTGAAGACCTTCGCGCTCCGCGGGCGCGAGCTCCCGATCACGATCTACGGTCCCGCCGGGCTCTCCGAGCTCTTCGGTGACCTGCGGCGCGTGTTCGGGCGGCTCACCTATCCCTACGAGCTCGTCACGCTACGACCGGGGGACGTGCTGGCGCGCGACGAGTACCGGATCGAGGCCTTCGCTCCGAACCACGGCCGCCACGCGGTCGGGTACGCGCTCGTCGAGGAGCCTCGGCCGGGACGCTTCGACCCGGACGCCGCGGAGGGGCTCGGGCTCCCGATCGGCCCGGAGCGCGGCGCGCTTCAGCGCGGCGAGGCAGTCACGCTTCCCGACGGCCGTGTGATCACGCCGGATTCCGTGGTCGGCGACGCGCGTTCCGGACGCAAGGTCGTGCTCGCGGGCGACACCGCTCCCGCAGCCAGCGTCGTGGAGGCGGCGCGGGGAGCGGACGTGCTGGTGCACGAGGCGACGTTCGCGGAGGAGGAGCGCGAGCGGGCCCGGGAGACGCTGCACTCGACCGCTGCCCAGGCTGCTCAGGCCGCACGCGAGGCCGATGTCACGCTCCTCGCGCTGACCCACCTCTCGAGCCGGTACTTCGGCCCGGAGATCGCCGAGGAGGCCCGCGCGATCTTCTCCGAGACCGTCGTGCCGCGCGACTTCGACGTGATCGAGATCCCGTTCGCCGAACGCGGCTCGCCGAGGCTGATCAGGGGAGGCGCCTCGGGGCGGCGCATAGACTCTGCACCTCCGGAACCGGTGACGACCGTCGAGGAGACGAGATGACAAGCATGGTGCAGGTGGCGGTTGCAGGCGACGTCACCGAGGCTGGGGAGATCCAGGCGATCCTCGCCGAGGCGGGGATCGAGTCCGAGCTCCAGCCGGAAGAGGATGCGGACGCGCTCGCCGTGTTCGTGCCGGAAGGGTCGGTCGATCTCGCGCAGGAAGCGATCGAGGCGATGACCGAGCCCGATGAGCCCGTCGCCGGGCTCTAGCGTCGACTTCGGGCGGCTCGCCGAACACTACGACGCGGTCCGGCCCGTCGACGAGAACTGGTGGGAGGTCTACGAGCTCGTCGAGCGCGCGGCGGACCTCCGCGGTCGCCGTGTGCTCGACGTCGGCTGCGGCACGGGACGGCTGACCGTCGCGCTTGCCGAACGGGCCCACGCGAAGGTCTGGGGCGTCGACGCGTCGCCGGCGATGCTCGCAGTCGCAAAGAAGAAGGTGCAGGGCGTCGCGTTCAAGCAGGCGGACGCCGGGTCGCTTCCGTTCAAGGACGGTTGGTTCGAGCGGGCCGTACTCTGGCTGGTGCTCCACCTCGTCGATCGTCCCGCCGCGCTTGCGGAGGCGCGGCGCGTGCTCGGGGCCGACGGCCTCGTCGCGGTCGTGAGCTTCGACGAGTCGCACTTCGACGCGTACTGGCTCAACGACTATCTGCCGTCGCTCGAACGAGTCGACCGCAAGCGCTTTCCGACCGGCGCGCAGCTCGTCGCGGAGCTCCGCGAGGCTGGCTTTGCCGACGTCGAGACGATGCGACTCGACCAGCGCGCGACGCTCTCTCGCGAAGAGGCGCTGCTGCGGCTGCGCGCGAGGCACATCTCCACGTTCGACCTGATCGGCGAGGACGAGATCGAACGCGGTCTCGCGGAGGCGGAGCGAACAGTTCCCGAGACCGTGGAGTACGAGCTGCGCTGGCTCGTCGCGGTCGGGAGTGCGGCGTGACCTCGAGCATCACGCTCGGCCGGATCGCTGGGATCCGCATCGGGATCCACTGGAGCTGGCTCGTCGTCTTCGGGCTGATCACGTGGTCGCTCGCGACCGCGGTCTTCCCCGACCAGAACCCGGGCCTCGGCGACGACACGTACTACGCGATGGCGATCGCCGCGGCGGTGCTGTTCTTCACCTCTTTGCTCTTCCACGAGCTCGGCCACGCCTTCCAGGCGAGGCACGAAGGAATGGAGATCGACGGAATCACGCTCTGGCTCTTCGGCGGGGTCGCGCAGTTTCGCGGGATGTTCCCGACTGCGGGGGCGGAGTTCCGGATCGCGATCGCCGGGCCGCTCGTCTCGCTTTTGCTCGGCGCGGGGTTCGTCGGCCTCGCAGTTGCGATCAGCGGGGTCGAGGAGCTCGACGGGATCGCCGCGTGGCTCGGCTACATCAACCTCGCGCTCCTCGTCTTCAATCTTCTGCCGGCGCTGCCGCTGGACGGCGGGCGGGTTCTCCGGTCCGCGCTCTGGGCCGCGCGCGACGATTTCACCTGGGCGACTCGGATCGCCGCGGCGATCGGACGTGGGTTCGGCGCGCTCTTCATCGTGGGCGGACTCGCGCTCTTCTTCTGGGAGAGCGGAACGAGCGGGCTCTGGATGGCGTTCCTCGGCTGGTTCCTCTTCGGCGCGGCCTCGGAGGAGGCGCGCTACGCGAAGGTGTACGGCGCCCTCGCCGGCATGCGCGTGCGCGACCTGATGGTGCCAACGCCGACGACCGTCTCGCCGGGGCAGACGATCGGTGAGCTGATGGACGGCGTCGTCTGGACCGACCGGCAGGACTCGTACCCCGTCGTCGATGGCGGCCGCGCGGTCGGTCTCCTCCCGTTTCGCCTGATCGCCGATGTCCCGCGCGCCGAGTGGAGCGCTCGAACCGTCGGCGAGTGGATGCTCCCGCTCGCGGTCGTGCCGGTGCTCTCCGGCGCCGAGTCGCTCGAGCACGCGCTCCGCTCGCTCAGCGGGGGACTCGATCGCGGGCTCGTCATGGACGACGGCGACGTGGCCGGCGTGATCTCGCTCGCCGACCTCGCGCGCGCGGTCCAGTCCCGCAATCCCGGCCGCTAGCCCGGGATGTACTCGAACCGCGTCGAGCCGACGATGCTGCTCGGCGTGACCTCGAGCGTGCAGACGCCACCCGGCCCGACAGCCGGCACCGACGGACGCAAGATCCCTTCGGCGGGGATCGCGTGCTCCTGGATCGACTGGCCGTTGTCGAGCCGAACGGTGAGCGGAGCGCCCTTGGCGACGAGCGTCAGCTCGAACGTTCCGCCGTGGCAGCCGTAAGCGACCATCGTCGCCTGCTCGTAGATGTCCCCATTGGCTTGCACGCCGGCCCGTGTCGTCTGCAACCGGAGCGGACGCCCGCTTCGCCACAGCGTCAGCCCGTTCTGCCCGAGCCCCACTTGCGCGACGGTCGTGATCGACTCGCCGGGAAACGTGAACGTCGGCGCCGCGCCGACGATCCAGTCCGGCGAGTCCTCGCTGAGCACTCCGAGCGGGAACGGCTCGACGCGCCGCTGGGGCAGGGGGCCCGGCACCCTCCGCTTGTCCGCGAGGACGTACACCTGCCGGAGCTTCCGGTTCCAGAAGACGTACGACCAGACGGCGTTCCATGACGACTCCCCGTCGTAGAAGTAGGCGACGTCGCCCTGCGCCGCAGCGTCCACCCACTGGGGATTGGACGAACCGAAGAATGCCCTCTTCATGAGTGAAGCTTCATCGGCGACGTAGCGCGAGACGAAGATCGACATGCCGACGAAGAGCAGCCCGAGCGCGACGGGAAGCGCGACGAGGGCGCGCGTCGGAAGCAGCGCGAAGACGAGCACTGCCACGGCAGTGAACGTCCAGATGACGACGTCGTAGCCGCCGAGCTGCCAGACCGGTATGAGCGTGAAGGCGTCGGGGAGCGCGGCTTTGTGCACCAAACGACCAAGGGGGAGCGCGAGCACGAGCGCGGCCGTCGCAAACGCGACGATGGACGAGGAAACGCGCCGCCTTGGCGCGCCGCGGTCAAGCCAGAGGCACAGTCCGAGGAAGAAGAGCGGCGCGAGCCCGAGCAGGTCACGCTCGGCAAGCCGCCCGACGTAGCGAGACGCGAAGAGCCCGACCTCCCCGACGAAGCCTGCGGCGAACGCGATCGTCACGGCTACGTAGGCGCGCACGTCCGCCGACTCAGGTCGGGTCAGCGCGAGCGCGGCGACGGCGCAGGCCGGGACGACGCCCACGAGCAGGAGCAGGTCGGCGGCGTGATACACGCCGAAGCGCAGCGCGTCACCCACCGCGTAGTCGGCACCACCTGCGGGCTCGTACGCGCCGAGCCCGGCGGCGATGACCGCCACGCCGATCGCGGCGAGCGCGACGAGCGACGGCCAGAGGTTGCGGAGTGGGGCCGCCGTCCGTCCCGAGGCGGCGTAGAGCACGACCGCGAGCGCGACGGCGGGAACGAGCACGACACCTTGGAGCCGCGTCATGATCGCGAGCGCGACCGCGACGACGAGCAGCGCTTGCGACCGCCGCGTGGGCTCGGTGATCGCGTGCGCGGCGAACCAGGCCGTGAGCGCGACGAGGGGATAGAAGACCGTCTCGCTCATCAGCAGCCCCGAGTACGCGAGCCCCGGGATGCAGAGCGTGAGCGCGGCCGCGGTGAGCGCCCAACGTTCCGACATCAGAGTCCGGCCCCACGCGAAGACCGGGACGGCGGCGAGTGACATCGCCAGCGCCCCCAGGACCCGCGCCAGCTCGTAGCCGAGAGCGGTGTCAAAGAGCGCCAGCGGAAGGCCGATCAGCGCGGGGTAGAGGAGGCTGTAGAACGGCGTGTCCGCGCCGAGGATCGACAGGTGCCCGGTCTCCCAGAGGCTTCGGCCGAGCTCCGCGTAGATCATCTCGTCGGCCGCGATCCACGGTGTGGGGACGCGTAGGCCCGCCAACGCCCGCGTGATCGTTGAGACCGCGACCAGCGCGGCCAGCACCCCCCCGCCCAAAACCCGCCTCACGGCCGCCAATGATGCGTGCTCAAGCGGCTGCGGGCATGGTTCAGGCGGCCCGGCGCTCTCTCAGCGAGTGCTTGAGCGTCAACCAGCGCGGCGGCTTCTTCTTCGCGGGCTGGACGCTCTTGACGTGGCGCCGCTCGGGCGCCCACCGGTGCGGCTCCGACAGATCGAATCCCCAGCGCGCCACGGTGAACGTTCAGACGGCGCAGCGCGGCGGCGGTTGGCACCGAAAGGGGATCTTTCGTTCAGCCGTGATTCAGGGCCCGAGCGTCCGTCCGGCCGGTGGGATAGGTTCTCGCGGACACCGACCCCTTTAACCCGGTCCAGCGAGGCCGGAAAGGAGTTGCGAGGATGGCCGCCGCACACGTCTCGACCGAGAAGGTTCTGCTCGACGCCGAGGCGATCTCGCGCACGCTCACCCGCATCGCGCACGAGTTGATCGAGGGGAACCCGGAGCTCGACCGGCTCGCGCTCGTCGGGATCCACACGCGCGGCGTTCCGCTCGCGCAGCGCCTGCGCCGCCTGATCGCCGAGCGCGCGGGCGAAGAGGTGGAGCTCGGCTCGCTCGACATCACCTTCTACCGCGACGACGTCCAGGTGCGCGGTGGCGAGGCACCGTTGCACGCGCAGCCGCTCGTCCGTGCGACGACCCTCGACTTCCCGCTCGAGGGGATGACCTGCGTGCTCGTCGACGACGTCCTCTACACGGGCCGGACGATCCGCGCGGCGATCGAAGCGCTCTTCGACTACGGCCGCCCCGAGCGCGTCCAGCTCGCCTGTCTCGTCGACCGTGGTCATCGCGAGCTGCCGATCCGCCCCGACTACGTCGGCAAGAACCTTCCGACCTCCCGTGGCGAGCGCATCCAGGTGCAGCTCCTCGAGGTGGACGAGGTCGACCGCGTCCTGCTGGTACCCACGCCCGAAGAGGAGGACGAGTCCCTTGGCTGAGCTGAAAGTGATGCGGGAGGAGTACCTCCCTCCGAAGGCGCCGCCGCGGCGGCACCTGCTCTCCGTTGCGGATCTGACCCGCGACGACGTCGAGCGGCTGCTCGGGACGGCGCGGAGCTTCGAGCGCTCGCTTGAGCGCGAGATGAAGAAGCTGCCCACGCTCCGCGGTCGCCTGGTCCTCAACCTCTTCTTCGAGTCGTCGACGCGGACGAGCTCGAGCTTCGAGCTCGCGGCCAAACGCCTTTCCGCAGACACCATGTCGTTCAAGGCAAGCGGCTCTTCGGTCGACAAGGGCGAGTCGCTGAAAGACACCGCGATCACGCTCGGCGCGTACGACCCGGACGTGATCGTGATCCGCCACGCCGAGATCGGCGCGCCGCAGCTCGTCGCACGCTGGACGGACGCGCACGTCGTGAACGCGGGCGACGGGAAGCACCAGCACCCGACGCAGGCCCTGCTCGACCTCTACACGCTGCACGAGGAGTTCGGCCGCATCGACGGGCTTCACGTCGCGATCGTCGGCGACGTGCTCCACTCGCGCGTCGCGCGCTCGAACATCCAGGCGCTGACGATGATGGGCGCGCGCGTCACGCTCGTGGGCCCGCCCTCGCTGATCCCGCGCGGGATCGAGACGCTCGGCTGCGAGACGACGATCGACATCGACGCGATCAAGGCGGCCGACGTCGTCTACGTCCTGCGCATGCAGCGCGAGCGGATGCTCGAGGGCGCGAACTACGTCCCGTCGCTGCGGGAGTACGCAGCGCGCTGGGGCGTGACGCCGGACCGCTTGCGGCCGGGGCAGAAGGTGATGCACCCGGGACCGATGAACCGCGGCGTCGAGATCGACCCGGTCGTCGCCGACGCGGCGGACGCGCTGATCGAGACGCAGGTCCGCGCGGGGCTCGTCACGCGGATGGCCGTGCTCTACGACCTGCTCACCCACGGCCCGGTCGCGGTTCAGAACGCCGCCGAGATCCACGAGGTCGCGTGATGCTCGTCCGCAGAGACGCGCCACCGGAGAGCCTGATCGTCACCGGCGCGCGCGTGCTCGACCCGGTGCAGGGCGTCGACGCGCAGATCGACGTTCGGATCGACGACGGGGTGATCGCGCAGCTCGGCACCTCGCTCGAGCAGAACGGCCACCGCGTGGTCGAGGGCACCGGGCTCGTGCTCGCGCCCGCGTTCGTCGATCCTCACGTGCATCTGCGCGTCCCCGGCCGCGAGGACGAGGAGACGATCGGCTCCGGCACGGCCGCCGCCGCTGCCGGCGGCTACTGCGCGATCCTCGCGATGCCGAACACCGATCCCGTTGTCGATTCGGCGGCCGTGCTCGGCGCGCTCTTCGAGGACGCGCGGCGCGAAGCCGAGATTCCGGTCGGCTTCCTCGCCGCGATCACGAAGGGCCAGGCCGGCGGCGAACTGACGGAGATGGCCGAGCTCGCGGATGCGGGCGCGGTCGCGTTCTCCGACGACGGCCGCCCGGTGACCGCGCCGGGGCTGATGCGCCGCGCGCTCCAGTACGGCAGCGTCACCGGGCTGAAGCTTGCGCTGCACTGCGAGGAGCCGACACTCTCGCGAGGCGGCCACGTGCACGAGGGTCCGGTCTCCGCAGAGCTCGGCTTCGGTGGCTATCCCTCGATCGCCGAGTCCGTGATGGTCGAGCGCGACCTTTCGCTCGCGGCTTACGAGGAGCGGCCCTTGCACCTTCTTCACCTCTCCGCGCGAGAATCCGTCGCGGCGCTCCGGGCTGCGCGCGAGTGTGGCGTGGAGGCAACCGCGGAAGTGACACCGCACCACCTCTGTCTCACCGACGAGGCGGTCAGAACGCTCGACTCGAACTTGAAGATGAACCCGCCTCTCCGCAGCCGCGAAGACCGCGCCGCCCTGATCGACGCCCTGCGCGACGGAACGATCAGCGCGATCGCCACCGACCACGCCCCGCATGCGCGCCATGAGAAAGAGGTGCCGTTCGAGGCAGCGCCGTTCGGGGTCACCGGCCTCGAGACGGCGTTCAGCGCGCTCTACACGCAC
>JACCTU010000162.1 GCA_013812235.1 Actinomycetota bacterium
GCGCACCGGCGTCCCCCTCGCCGTCGGGCACGTCGAGCGGTTCAACCCGGCGGTCCAGGCGCTCGAGGCGAAGCTCGCCGAGGGCGCGCTCGGGCGCATCTTCCAGATCCACGCGCGGCGGCTGTCCCCGTTTCCGATCCGCGTCGGCGACGCGGGGGTGGCGATGGATCTCGCGACGCACGACCTCGACGTGATGGGCCTGCTCGCGGGAAAACCGATCCGGATCTCGGCGGAGACCGAGCAGAAGGCCCACCGTACGCACGAGGACCTGCTCGCCGCGCTGATCCGGTTCGACTCGGGGATCGTCGGCGTGCTGGAGGTCAACTGGCTGACACCGGACAAGGTTCGCCAGCTGACCGTGACCGGCGAGCGCGGGATGTTCGTCGTCGACTACCTCAACCAGCACTTGACGCTGTACGAAAACGCGCACGCGACGAAGGCCTGGGACACGATCGCGATCTTCGAGGGCGTTACCGAAGGAAACGTGACGCGCTTCGCACTTCAACGAGTCGAGCCGCTCCGGGCCCAGCTGGAGTCGTTCGTGGCCGCCGTCCGAGGGGACGGACCGCTCGTCGTCTCCGGCGAGGACGGGGTGCGGGCGGTCCGGCTCGCACTCGCGGCGGTCGAGGCCGGTGCGAGCGGCCGGACCGTGTCGCTCTAGCCGCGCCGGCGCCCCGCGACGCCGACGCCCCAGAGACGGTCACCGAACAGCTCGCGATAAGCGTTCGGAGACTGGACACCGACGATCTCGTAGTCGTCTCGCTCGAACCACTCGAGCACCTCGTTCCAACGGTGACGCCAGGCGAACCGGGGCGAGAGCATGTCGCGGAGGTAGTGCTCCGTGTTCTCGCGCCCCCAGCGTTCAGGGTGCTGCACACGCGGCCGGAGCAGCGGGTGCGCCGCACGTGACGCGACCTTGAAGAAGGCCTCGCGCACCGCTTCGGGCGCCCGAGCGAGCGCGGGCCGAAGCCCCTGCTCGGCCACGTACAGGGTCCGCGTGACGACGGCGCGACGCCCGTCGAGGCCGAGGCGGTCTTCCTGCCCGTAGACCCAGACGAACAGATAGCCGCGCTCGGCGACGAAGGCGCTCACGGACGAGAACGCGGCCTCAGTCGAGTACGTGTGGTGGAGGACCCCCTGGCTGTAGACGAGGTCGAACGACGCTCGCTCGAACGGCAGGGCGAAAATCGAGGCCACGGCGAAGTGGGTTCCCTCCGGAGCCTCGCGCGGAGCTCCGCCCGCCAGCAAGCTCAGGTTCAGGTCGATCCCGACCACCTCGTCTGCGCCCGTCACCTTCCGGAGCGCGAGCGTCTCCGCGCCGAGCCCGCAGCCGATGTCGAGCAAGCGCGACACCTCGGGCCGCTCGCCGAGGAAGGCGAGCCACACCCTCCGGTTGAGCGATTCGAGATCCTCCTCCGAATACGTGAACGAAAGCTCGCTGTCGACGACGGCGGCCCACTCCTCGCCGAACGTCTGCTGCACCGACTCCTCCCCCGGCCGCGGCCGGCCGCGCGGCAGGGTGTACCCCGCGAGTTCTCCTCCGTGATCGGAGACGAACCGGTCGTGCGCCGCTGTCCGGAAGTCGAGCAGCACGGGCACCGCCGAGACGATCGGGTACCACGTGCTGCAACCGTCGCAGAGCAGCACGCCTTCCCGGACGCGGCCGCCCTCCTCGTCGAACGCGCGGAGGTCCAGCGGCGTGGTGCAGGAAGGGCAGACGAGGCGACGCGTGAGCTCCGGGCGCACGAGGCCGAGTATGACCACGGCTCTAGACTTCGTGTCCGTGACGTCGCAGCAGCAGGTCCGGGCATGGTGGAACCGCAATCCGATGTCGTACGACGTCGATGCACCGATCGATCACGCACGCCACAGCCGGGAGTACTTCCGCGAACTCGATTCGCGGATCTTCCACCCGCGCTACATGCGCCTGACCGTCGCCGACGGCGACACGCGCGCGTTCTCACGCTACGTCGACTTCGCCGCGCTCGAAGGAAAGGACGTCCTCGAGGTCGGCCCCGGCAGCGGCATCGCGGTGCAACTGTTCGCCGAGGCGGGCGCCAACACGACCGCGGTCGACCTGACGCCGTGGGCGGTCGAGACGACCCGCGCCCGGCTGGAGGCATTCGATC
>JACCTU010000172.1 GCA_013812235.1 Actinomycetota bacterium
CTCCCGTGGCGACGACGTCGTGCCGATCCCCGGGACGAAGCGGCGCCGCTACCTCGAGGAGAACGCCGACGCGCTTGAGGTCGAGCTGACAGACGACGAGCTCCGGCGACTCGACGAGGCGTTCACCGTGGGCGCGGCCGCCGGCGACCGCTACCCCGACATGTCGACCGTCAACCGCTAGTCGCGAGCTGGCCGCACGCGGCTGCGATGTCGCGCCCGCGCGTCAGCCGCACCGTCACCGGGATGCGCGCGCGGTCGAGCACGTGCTTGAACGCGTCGATCGCCTTGCGCGACGAGCCGTCGTACATCCCCGTCGGGTTGTACGGGATCAGGTTCACCTTGAACACCTGCGGATCGAGCAGTGCGGCGAGCTCGCGCGCCTGCTCGACGCGGTCGTTCACGCCCGCGAGCATCACGTACTCGACGAAGACCCTGCGCCGCCTCAGGCGGAAGTAGCGGACGCACTCGGCGAGAACGTCCGGGAGCGGGTAGCGGTCGTTCACCGGCATGATCGTCGAGCGGAGCGTCGGGTCGGCGGCGTGCAGCGAGAGCGCGAGACGGATCGGCTCCGCGACCTCGTCCACGAACCGCTGCAGGCCGGGCAGCCAACCGATGGTCGAGATCGTCGTGCGCCGGTGTGTGATCCCGAGGTCGGGCAGTCGGCGCGCCGCGTCGAGCACGTGGTCGAAGTTCAGCATCGGCTCACCCATTCCCATGAAGACGCAGTGGTCGACGGTCTCGAATCGGCGGAAGTGGAGCGCCTGGTCGATGATCTCCCAGCCGGTCAGGTTGCGGCGGAACTGCATTGCGCCGGTCGCGCAGAACGTGCACGTCAGCGGGCACCCCGACTGCGACGAGACGCAGATCGAGCGGCGCCCGTCGCGATAGCGCATCAGCACGGCCTCGACGGGGTGTCCGTCGCGTGTCCGAAAGAGCGTCTTGACCGTCCGGTCGCGCGCCTCGTCTTGCCGCACAACCGTCAGCGTCGAGAGCGGCACCGACGATGCGAGCTCGCCCCTCAGCCCCACGGGGAGGTCGGTCATCTGCTCGTAGCCCTTCGCTCCGCGCGCGATCCACGACCAGACTTGGCGCGCGCGGAAGGGCGGCTCTCCGCGTGCCCTCAGCTCGGCTTCCAGCAGGGCGAGGTCCATTTGCCCACGGTAGCGAGCTAGAACAGGTCGAGTTCGTCGTCGGGCCGGGGGCCCAGGTGATCGCCGCGCCTCCGCCGGACGGCGAAGACCGACGCCACCAGCAGGACGGCGACCAACAGCGGCAGCGGGCTGAACCAGGCGACCGTCAGCCAGACGAGCGCCGCCGTCGCGACCGCGGTCCAGCGCACGAGCGGCTCACGCTCGATGAGCTCCTTCACCAGCTCGATTCGATCCATCGGCTCCCTCCTCCGGGTCCACATCGGCCCGCGAGCCGTGGCGTGCCATCCCTGGTTCGGGTCGAACGGTGAGAGGATCTGCCGATGGCGCCCCAGACCTGGCACTACGGCCTCGTTGCCAAATGGTGGGCCGAGTTCAACGAGGGCGGCCCGGAGATCGACTACTTCCGCCGGTTCATCGAGCGCGACGGCCAGCCGGCCCTCGACGTTGCCTGCGGGACCGGCAGGCTGCTGCTTCCGTACCTTCGCGCGGGACTGGACGTCGACGGCTGCGACGTCTCGGAGGACATGATCGCCCTCTGCCGCGGGCGGGCCGAGGGCGAAGGGTTGTCGCCCACGCTCTTCGTGCAGGCGATGCACGAGCTCGACCCGCCGCGCTCCTACCGGACGCTCGTCGTCTGTGGGGGCTTCGGCCTCGGCAGCGACCGGGCGCAGGATCTCCAAGCGCTCGACCGGTTCTACGAGCACCTCGAGCCCGGTGGCCTGCTGGTGCTCGACAACGAAGTTCCCTACGCGAACGCGCGACGGTGGTCGCGTTGGCCGAAGCGGGAGCGCGCCGGACTGCCGAGGCCGTGGATCGATGTCGAATCCGACCGCCGCCCTGCTTCGGATGGCAGCGAGCTCGAGCTGCAATCCCGTCTCCTCGACCTCGATCCGCTCGAGCAGCGCGCGATCCTCGAGATGCGCGCGCGGGAGTGGCGGGACGGTGAGCTGGTCGCCGAGGAAGAGCACACGCTTCACATCGGCCTCTACTTCACGAAGGAGCTCCTGCTGATGCTGGGGCGGGCAGGTTTCGTCGATCTCGTCGTACACGGTGGCTACGAGGAGCGGGAAGCGACCGCCGACGACGACTTCCTGGTGGTCGTGGCCCGAAAGCCTTCGCCCCACAGGCACCCCGGGCACCCCGGGGTTGAATCCTGGTGAAGCGGGGCGTATTACACTCCAGAAGAACACCAAAGGTGAAGGAGGGGTTCAATTGAAGCGCGTTCAAGCGCGTAGACGGTACCGCCTTGCGGCGTGTGTCGGGGTTCTCGTTGCGGTGTCCGTGGTCGCGGCGGGTTCAGGTCAGAGCAAGCCCTACGGCGACGCATCGGCTGAGGCCACGCCGTCGGGGACGGTGACGTTGCGCGGCTGGAGCGTGGGCGCCACCGAAGAGCAGCTTCTGCGGCAGGTCATCGCCGCGTTCGAGCGGAAGTACCCACGGATCGACGTCAACTACGACTCCCTCGGGAGTTACGACCAGGCGATGCTCGCGAGCTTCTCTGCGAGGCGCCCGCCCGATGTCTTCTACCTCAACTCCGAGGTGGCACCGACGTGGATCCAGCAGGGCGTGATCGAGTCGCTCGACAGCCGCATCAAGGCGGACAAGTTCAGCACGAAGCCGTTCTTCCCGAGCCTCCTCAATGCGTTCAAGCGGGGTGGCAAGGTGTACGGACTCCCGAAGGACTGGTCGCCGCTCGCGATGCAGGTCAACACGCAGCTGCTCCAGCGGGCGGGCGTCAAGGTGCCGACCACGTGGGCGCAGCTCCGGACGGCGGCACAGAAGCTCCGCAGCGTCATGCCCGCCGGCGGGAAGCCGATCTGCCTGGCGTCGGAGTGGCAGCGGATGCTCGCGTTCGTCTATCAGAACCACGGGGCTCCGCTCAAAAAGGGTCAGCCGAACTTCAACTCGCCGGGAGTCAGGGGAGGCGTCAACTTCTACGTCGGCCTCCAGAAGGCGGGCCTCGGCGACCGGCCGTCAGCGCTTGGCGCGGGCTGGTGCGGTGAGGCGCTCGGCAAGGGAACGGCCGCGATCGCGTTCGAGGGGAACTGGGTCTACCCCTACCTCCCGGACAACTTCCCGAACATCCGCTGGCGGTACGCCCCGATGGTGAAGGGCAAGGCAACCGCCACGCTCGCGTTCACGGTGGCGTACTCGATGGGGAGGCACTCGTCGAACAAGACCCTCGGCTGGATCCTGATCAAGTACCTCGCCGGCCGCGAGGGGATGCGGATCTGGACGAGCAAGGGCCTCGCGCTGCCGTCACGCAGCGACGTGAAGGTGAAGTTCCCGGGTCCGAGCCGCGCCCCGCTGCTCAACTCGGCGAAGGTCGCCCGGCCGTGGATCTGGCCCGCGGGCTGGAACAAGGTGTGGGAGGTCGGCAACAACGAGCTCACCGCCGTGTTCGAGGGCAAGCAGACCGTGGACGGCATGCTCCAACGCATGCAGGACGAGGCCCGTTAAGGACGGCGAACGAACGAGCCAGAGCCGCCCTCCGCGCCTCGCGTGGCG
>JACCTU010000177.1 GCA_013812235.1 Actinomycetota bacterium
TGCCTGAGCCGCTCCTCTCCGTGCGCGACCTCCGCGTGGAGTTCTGGACGCGGCGCGGGACGATCCACGCGGTCAACGGAATCTCGTTTGAGATCGCGCCGGGCGAGACGCTCGGCATCGTCGGCGAATCGGGCTGCGGCAAGAGCGTCACCTCACTCGCGCTGCTCGGGATCCTGCCCCGCGCCGGACGCGTCACGCGCGGCACGGCACAGTTCGAAGGACGCGACCTGCTTCAGATGAGCGACCGCGAGCTTCGCTCTGTCCGCGGCCGCGAGATCGCGATCATCTTCCAGGACCCGATGACCTCGCTGAACCCGGTGCTGACGATCGGCCGGCAGATCAGGGAGGCGCTCCAGACACACTTCGGGCTCTCGAAGCGCGACGCCGACGCGCGTGCCGCCGAGCTGCTCGACAGGGTTGGGATCCCGGGCGCCAAGCAGCGCGCCCGCGACTACCCGCACCAGTTCTCCGGCGGGATGCGGCAGCGCGCAATGATCGCGATGGCGCTCGCCTGCAAGCCGAAGCTCCTGATCGCCGACGAGCCGACGACGGCCCTCGACGTGACGATCCAGGCGCAGATCCTCGAACTGTTGCGCGAGCTCGTCCGCGAAGAGGGGACTGCGCTGATCATGATCACGCACGACCTTGGCGTCGTGGCTGGGATGTGCGAGCGCGTCAACGTGATGTACGCCGGGATGTTCATGGAGACCGGCGGCGCCGACCAGCTGTTCGACGCTCCGCGCCACCCGTACACGCTCGGGTTGCTCGAGTCGATCCCTCGGCTGGACGCACCTCGCCGCTCGAAGCTGAAGCCGATCGCCGGCGCGCCGCGCGACATGCTCAGCCCGCCGTCGGCGTGCCCCTTCCAGCCGCGGTGCCGGTTCGAGGTCGAGCTGTCGCGCGAGGCGGTACCGCCGCTCGCCGAGATCGAGCCGGGCCACTTCGTCGCCTGCTTCAACCCCGTACCCGCCGACGAGTGGGCGCGCGAGCGCGCGGTGACGGTTTGAGAGCTCCTTTCACAATGACCGTTGTGCCGCCGGGCCGCGCTGGGCGGCGCGATGCCGCGTCCTCAGTCGCGCCCGTATCACGGATACGAGCGCTCCCTGCGTCCTTGCCTCGCACTCACCCAGCGCACCCCGGCGACGAAGGGCCATCATGAAAGGAGCTCTGAGCGCGAACGGTGTGCCGCTCGTCGAGATCGACGAGCTCAAGGTCTACTTCCCGATCAAGAGCGGGCTCGTACTCGACCGTCACGTCGGCGACATCCGCGCAGTCGACGGCGTCTCGCTCGAGATTCGTCGCGGCGAGACACTCGGGCTCGTCGGCGAGTCCGGCTGTGGCAAGTCGACGATCGGGCGCGCAATCATGCGGCTATACGAGCCTGTCGAGGGTCGAATCGTCTTCGACGGCGTGGATGTGACGCACCTGGGCGAGAGGGAGCTGCGTCCGCTCCGCCGCCGGATGCAGATGGTCTTCCAGGACCCGTACGCCTCGCTCAACCCGCGGCACTCGGTCGGCCGGATCATCGGCGAGCCGATGCGCGTGCACGGCCTCGCGACGAGGCGTGACATCGGCGGTCGCGTCCGTGAGCTCCTCAACGTCGTCGGGCTGCCCGCGGACGCAGCTGCCCGCTACCCGCACGAGTTCTCGGGCGGCCAGCGGCAGCGAATCGGCGTCGCACGTGCGCTCGGGCTCAACCCCGACCTCGTGGTCGCCGACGAGCCGGTCTCCGCGCTCGACGTCTCGATCCAGGCGCAGATCCTCAACCTGCTCGAGTCGCTCCAGGCCGAGTTCGACCTCACCTATCTCTTCATCGCGCACGATCTCGCGGTCGTCCGGCACATCTCCGACCGGATCGCAGTCATGTACCTCGGCACGATCGTCGAGGTCTCGCCCGCCGACGAGCTCTATAGCCGGCCGCTGCACCCGTACACCATTGCGCTGCTCTCGGCGGTCCCGATTCCCGACCCCAAGGTCGAGCGCCGGCGGGAGGCGATCCTGCTCCCGGGCGACCTGCCCTCCCCGGCCAACCCGCCGAAGGCCTGCCGCTTCCACACGAGGTGCCCGTTCGTCCAGCCAACGCGCTGCCGCGACGAGACCCCGCGCCTGCGAGAGCTGGCGTCGGGCCACACCGTCGCCTGCCACTGGGCCGAGAAGATCGAGGCGGGCGAGATCCAACCGCACGAGCGCGAGGCGGTGTTCCAGGCGCCCCTGCCCGAGCCGGTTCCCGAACTGCCGCCCACCTAGAGGCTGGTTGTGAAACCGCTGCGGCAGCGGCCGCGAAGCGGCCGCCTTTAGGGGTCTCCGCGCGTCGCGGATCCGCGCGAGCGGATTCGCGGCTTGCGCAGCCAGCCAGGCGTTAACCCCGCCGCAACAACCGATGGGCGAGTCTCTCGTCTATTAGGATCGACCCGCCATGCGCCCCGCAAGGCGGCGTCAGCGACGAATGGGGGTACGAATGACGTTGAGCAAGTGGAGGCGGTTCGCAGGACTCTTCGCCCTGATGGCCGCTCTCACGTTCGCCCTTGCCGCATGCGGCGGCGGCGACGACGAAGGAGCCGGTGCCACGACCGAAGCGGGCGGCGGGACGACCGAAAAGACGTACCCGGAGTTCAAGATCGCCTTCGACAACGGCATCGACTACCTCGATCCCGGGCTTGCGTACACGGTTCAGGGCTGGTCGATCATGCTCCCCGCCCACCTCGGGCTCGTGACCTACAAGCTCGTCAACGGCCCGGAGGGCGCCACGATCATCCCGGGGCTTGCCGAGGACCTGCCCGAGATCTCGGAGGACGGACTGTCCTACAAGTTCACCCTCCGCGACATCAACTACTCGAACGGCCAGCCGGTCAAGGCGTCTGACTTCAAGAACACGATCAAGCGCCTGTACCAGATCGACTCGCCGGGCGTCGGCTTCTTCACGGGAATCGTGGGCGCCGACAAATTCGCCGAGACGAAGAAGGGTGACATCCCCGGCATCGTCGTCGACGACGACGCCAAGACGATCGAGATCAAGCTCTCGAAGCCGCAGGGTGACTTCCTCTACGTCCTCGCGACGATGTTCGGCTCGATCGTTCCGACCGGCACGCCGGCCAAGGATCAGTCCACCGCGACGATCCCGGCAACCGGCCCATACATGATCGAGAAGTACACGCCGAACCGTCTCGTGACCCTCGTTCGGAACCCGGAGTGGAAGGGCATCCCGGACGTTCCGGACGGCAATCCCGACAAGATGACCTTCAACGTGCTCGAGGAGGACTCGGCAGCGCTGCAGTCGGTCATCGACGGGCAGAACGACTACAACTTCCACACGATTCCGGTCGACCGGCTGGGTGAGGTGCAGGATCAGTACGCGGCTCAGCTGAAGCTGTACACGCCCGCGAACACGTACTACTTCTTCATGAATACGCGGGTGAAGCCGTTCGACAAGCTCGAGGTGCGGCAGGCCGTGAACTACGCGGTCAACCGCGACGCGGTCGTCCGGCTCTACGGCGGTCTGGCCGCGGAGACGGAGAACGTGCTGCCGCCGACCTACCCGCAGTACGAGAAGATCTCCATGTACCCGAACGACCTGGCGAAGGCCAAGCAGCTCGTCCAGCAGTCGGGCTACGCGGGGATGAGCGTCACGGTGTATGCGAACTCGCGCGAGACGAGCCAGAAGCAGGGCGAGTACGGAGCCGACGTCCTCAACCAGATGGGCTTCAAGGCGAAGCTCAAGGTGCTCGACCCGTCCGTGTACTTCACGACGATCGGCAACCAGCGGACGAAGGCTCAGTTCGGCGTCGCGAACTGGTTCCAGGACTACCCGCACCCGCTGAACTGGTTCGACGTCCTCCTGAACGGCAACCGCATCACGGAGGAGCACAACAACAACTACTCCAACGCGAACGTCAAGGCGATCAACGCGAAGATCGAGGAGCTCAAGAAGCAGCCCGAGCTCAACGACGACGTCAACGCTCAGTGGGCCGAGGTTGACAAGATGGTGGCGGAGAACGCTCTCTGGGCTCCGGTCGTGAACCGGCAGTTCACGGACTTCTTCACGCCTGAGATGGACCTCGACAACTGCTACGTGAACCACGTGCTCTACCAGTTCATCTACACGTCGTCCTGCAAGACCGGTTAAGCAGGCCGGTCGGAGGGAAATGAGGTTCGAGGGCGCCCCCGTGGCGCCCTCGAACCCCGTACATGACCCAACAGGCCACCGACTTCACCCTCGACACCGCCGCCGAGCTGGCGGAGCGTGAGCACGGGCCGATCGAGGGCAAGAGTCCGTGGTACCTCGCGTGGCGCCGGCTCAGGCGGAACTTCGTCGCGCTCGGCGCGCTCGTGCTCTTCCTCCTGATCGTGGCCGTGTGCATGTCCGCACCGTGGTACGCGGACAACGTCGCCG
>JACCTU010000232.1 GCA_013812235.1 Actinomycetota bacterium
AGCAACCGGCCGACCTCGGGAATGCACGACCGCTCGAAGCCCTGCGCTCGGGCGAGCTCGAGCGCTCGCTGGACGAGCGGTGGGATCACCGTGCCTAGACTAGTCGCCGTGCCCGACCCGCTTCCGCTGCCGCCGCACTGGAACCCGGACCGCGTCGGCGAGGTCTGGCGGGTCGACTACTCCGAGCGTTCCGCGGACGCCGAACGCTGGCGCGAGCAGCACGGGGTTCCGGCCGCGGCCGATGACCGGTTCCGCGCCGCGCTTGTCGTCGTCGACGTCCAGAACACGTTCTGCACGCCCGGCTTCGAGCTCTTCGTCGCCGGCCGGAGCGGTACGGGCGCGCTCGACGACTCGCGTCGGCTCTGCGAGTTCGTCTACCGCAACCTCTGCTCGCTGACCCAGATCGTGCCGACGCTCGACACCCATCAGGCGCTGCAGATCTTCCATCGCATCCTGCTCGTGGACGGGGACGGGAACCACCCCGAACCGTTCACGCTGGTCACGGCGGAGGACGTGGCGACGGGCCGGTGGCAGGTCAGCGCGCCGGCTGCGGCGGGGCTCGGGCTCGACCCCGACTACGCGGCCGAGCACCTGCGCTACTACACGCGCACGCTCGAGGAGGGCGGCAAGTACAGCCTCACTGTCTGGCCGTTTCACGCGATGCTGGGGGGGATTGGGCATGCGCTCGTACCCGCCGTCGAGGAGGCGCTCTTCTTCCACTCGATCGCACGCTACGCGCCGCTGGACTTCCAACCGAAGGGGGACAATCCGCTGACCGAGCACTACTCGATGCTCGGTCCGGAGGTCGAGTTCGACCTCGAGGGCGAGCCGCTCGGCAAGCGCAACCAGCCGCTCGTCGAGCGCCTGCTCCGCTACGACGCGGTCCTGATCGCGGGCCAGGCGAAGAGTCACTGCGTTGCGTGGACGATCGAAGACCTGCTCTCCGACCCGAACGTGCAGGCGCGCGGGCTCGAGAAGAAGGTGTACCTGCTCGAGGATTGCACTTCCTCTGTCGTCGTCCCCGGCTCGGTCGACTACACCGACGAGGCCGACGCGCACTTCGCGCGCTTCGCCGAGTCGGGTGCCCACGTCGTCCGCTCGACCGAGCCAATGTCGGAGTGGCCCGGCGTCGTCGGCGAGTCCCTCGACGATGTGCGGTAGCGCGCGATTTGCCTACAAGGTGGGGCTCTGACGTCCTACGTGATGCCCTCTGACGAGGGCCCGCACCGGCGCTACTACGGGATCACAGAGCGCGGACGCGAGCAGCTCCGCGACGCGCGAGACACATGGGCCGACTTCAACCGCGCGATGACGACGCTGCTCGAAACCAACCTGGAGGTGACGGCGTGACCGGGACGACACTCGAAAGGCCGGACGTGGCCGCGTACCTGGATGCCGTTCGCTCTCGCCTCCGCGACCCGCCGGCCGAAGAGCGTGACGACCTGATCGCGGACGTCGAGGCGTCGCTGCTCGAGTCGGGCGGGCCACCGCGGCTGTCGTCGCAGGACTTCGCCGCCGAGCTACGCGAGGCCGCCGGGCTGTCGCCCGAAGGACCTGTCACCGAACGACGTTCGTCTCTGCTCGAGACAATCCGCGTTTGTCTTTCCACGGAGCGAGCCAGCTCTTGGCTGCGGATGGCGCGCGAGCTCGCTCCGATCTAGTGGCCCGTGCGCGCCTACCTCGTCGTCATGCTCGGAGCGCTCGCACTTGGACAGGGTTGGCCGGTCGGCTCGGGCGTCGCATCGGCCCGATCTCGTTCGAGTCGAGCATCCTCGCGCTGCTCGTTGCGGGTACGGCGTCGATCTGGCTCGGGCTGCGCGGCCGGCGCCGGCCACCGCGCTATCTCCAGCTCGCGGTCGCAGCGAACGTCGGGCTCGCGCTGGCACTTCTGCCCGCTGCCGCCTACTCGTACGACCGGCTCGGCTTCTGAGCCGTGACCAGTGGACCCCCGCTTCGTTCGCGGCATCTGCACCGGTCTTGCCGTCGACGGTGTCCCGATCCGGGACGTCTATCCCTACAGCCGCAATGGCACGCTGCTCTTCGACATCCTCCACTTCGACGAGAACGGGAATCCGGTCAACATCCTCTCCGGCGCCGACGACACCTCCAGGCGAATCCTCGCCGACGAGAACGGCATGCAGTACTTCAACTCGTTCCCGATTCGGTACTTCGATCCCGGCACGAAGACGGTTGGTCGGCCGCGGCTGGCGCCGCCGATCAGGCTCCCGAGCATCGTCACGCCGCCCCTCGAGCAAACGCCGCGCTAGGAAACGAGCTCGAGCCGC
>JACCTU010000006.1 GCA_013812235.1 Actinomycetota bacterium
CCCTCTTCCGACGCCGCGCGCACGCGCTCCCTGCTCGTCCCGCGCACGACGAAGAGCAGCTGCCAGAACGCGGCCTTGGCGACCTGCGCCCGCGTGATCACCCCGTGCCTGCGAAACGCCGGCGCGAGCGCGAGCGTCGACGAGCGCCGCAGCAGCGTGCGGTCGAGATCGAAGAACGCCGCCGCGCTCAGGAGAGGACGGGCAGCGCCTTCACGATGCCGACGCCCTCTTCGCGGCGCGTGCCGTCGATCGACTCGGCGAGCGCGACGATGGCGCGCGCGGTCGGCGAACCCGGATCGGCCGTCACGAGGGGCGTGCCGAGGTCGCCCTGCTCGCGCAGGCGGGGGTCGAGCGGGATCTCGCCGAGCAGCGGCACCCCGAGCTCCTCAGCGAGCACCGCACCGCCGCCGCGCCCGAAGACTTCACCCGTCATGTTCTCGATCACTCCGATCAGTCGCATGTTCGTCTTCTGCGCCATCACCGCCGCGCGCGACGCGACCTCCTTCGCCGCGGGCTGCGGCGTCGTCACGACGACGACCTCCGCGCGGGGCAGCAACTGGCCGAGCGAGATCGAGACGTCGCCGGTTCCTGGCGGCATGTCGACGACGAGCAGGTCGAGCTCGCCCCAGTGCACGTCGGTGAGGAACTGCTCGAGCGCGCGGTGCAGCATCGGACCGCGCCACATCACGGGCGCGTTGTCGTCGAGGAAGAACCCGATCGACATCAGCTTCAGATCCTGCGTGACGGGCGGCACGATCATCCGGTCGACGAGCACCGGCTTCTGGTTGATCCCGAGCATGTGGGGGATCGAGTGTCCGTAGACGTCCGCGTCGAGAATGCCGACCTGCCGGCCGAGCTGGGCGAACGCGGCGGCGAGGTTCACGGACAGCGTCGACTTGCCGACGCCGCCCTTGCCGCTCGCGACGGCGAGCACGCGCGTGCCGCGGTCGAGCGAGAGGCCCTTCGAGCGCCCCGTCACACCGCCGCGCAGCCGCTCGGTCAACGCGGCCCGCTCGTCGGGCGACATCACGTCGAACTCGAGTGCGACCCGCTCGACACCCGCAACGGGCGCCAGCGCCTCGGCGACCTGCTTCTGGAAGCTGTCGCGAAGCGGGCACCCGGCGACCGTAAGCGCGATCACGACGATGACGTCGCCGCCGTCGACGCGCACGTCGCGCACCATCTGCAGCTCGGTGACGGGACGACGCAGCTCGGGGTCGATCACCTGCTCGAGCGCGGTGAGGATCGCTTCGCGTGAGGGCGGCATCTACGTCGAGCCTAGCAACGGGTCGACGAGCTCCGAGAGCGCGCGGCGGTGCTCCTCCGTCTCGTAGTCGTGGAGCGGGTGCGGCGACAGTGGATGCTCGGCGACGCGATTCCGCGCGCGGAGATAGACGGCCGGGTAGATCGTCCCGTCCGCGGCCATCTCGACCGCGATCGCGCAGGCGTCAGGCCCCGGCTCGTCGACGAAGATTTGGAGCGGTAGAATTCCGTCGTCACGCAACCCGTCCGCGGCGAGGTTGACGATCCGGCAGAGGTAGCCCTTCTGGATCCAGAGCTCGGGCGCGGTCGCAAGCTCGCGCAGCAGGAACGAGACGAGCTGATCGGGCTCGACGAGCGGACGCGGCGGAGCGACGTCGAAGTGCTTCTCCGCCAGGTGCCGGACGAGGACGCGCGCGTTGTAGCGGAAGCCGTTCACCGATCCCGAGTTCGACGAGAGGCCTTGCTTGCGGAGGCCGGGCGAGCCCAGTGTTGCGTTGCCGGCGAAGTAGATGCCGGGGACGGACACGCTCTCCCAGAAAGCGGTCTGCGCCGGGATCCTTTCGTCCGCCACCGTGGTGACTCCGAGGCGCGTCAGGTCCTGGAGCGGCGCGCGAAAGCCCGTCGCGGCAATGACGTCGTCGCAGTCGAAGACGAGAGGTCCGTCCCACGACGTCCCGCGAGTGTGGACGCGGAAGCCGTCGGCATTGCGCTCGATGCGCTCGACCGACGCATCGACGATCGACGTCCCGAACCCTCCGCGCACGTGCTCGTCGAGCGGCTGCAGGTAGCGAGTGCGGAGCGGCGAGTGGCCGAGCACATCGGTCCGGATCGCGCGAGGCGACGCGAGCACTATGCGCCTAGCCCACGGGAGCAGGCTGTTCGCAACCTCAAACGCGGAGTTGCGCTTGCCGACGATAAACACGCTTCGCCCGTCGTACTCGTCGGCGCGGCGCACGTCGACGTAGTGCGCCGCGTGCTCGAGACCGGGGATCGGCGCCGTCCAGGGCGTCGTCACCCCCACCGCGAACACGACCGCGCGGCATCGATACTCGCCGTCGCTCGTCTCGAGCACGAACCCCTCGCCGTCGTTTCGCGTCGCCTCCCAGCGGCAGCCGTACCGCACGCGGAGACCCGCGAGCTCGGCAAAGCGCGCGAGCCCGGCCTCCATCTCGGCGCGCGACGGCACGTCGTAGGTCCGGTCCATCAGCGACGCCATGCACGCCTGGCAGCGCTCCTCGTCCGCGACGAGGCTGTTGTGGTCGTAGAGCTCGTACTCGCGCGAGCCGTGCGCGTAGGGCGCTTCGGGCTTCGTCCAGCTGATCAACCGCTCGAAGATCGGCAGCGTTCTGAACATCCCGCCCGGCGCTTCGTCGGCCGAGAGCACGGCGTGGTCGACCCCGCGGCGCCGCAGCTCGTAGGCGGCCTGCAGGCCTGCCGGGCCGCTCCCGACCACGACAACCCCGTACGCGCCCGGCGGAAACGGGAGCTCTACGACTGCCACTCGAGCATGCCACGCAGCCGGTTCGCCTCGGCGCGGAGCATGCGCAGCATGACGCGCGGCCGCTCGAGCAGGAAGCGCTCGACGTCGGGCCGCGGGATCACGAGGCAGTGGAGCACACCCTCCGCGACGATGTCCGACGTGGGGGGACCCTCGGTGAGAATCGAGATCTCGCCGAAGAAGTCACCGCGGCCGAGGCGGGCGATCTCCTCATCGTCCCGCCGGACGACCGCTGCGCCGTCGAGGATCACGTAGAGGCTGCTGCCGGAGAGTCCCTGGCGCAGAACGCGCTGACCCTCCGCGAACGCCTCCTCGTCGAACTCGTGCGCGACCGCTTCGAGCTCCGGCCGCGACAGGTCGGCGAAGAGCGACGTCTGCGCAAGGGTGTCGACGAGCGAGGCTCGGGTCTCCATCGTCCGTACCCTACGACAGCGCCAAAGCAGCAGCCAGACGGGCACAGAGCTCGTCGTTCGCGGCCGCAACGACGCGCGAGCGCGGCTCGAGGTCGAGCGGCGCATCCTCGAACGGAGGATGCTCGAAGAGGTCGATCGCGAGCCCGACCTCACGGACGAGCAGCTGGGCCGCCGCGATGTCGACCGACCGCGCGCCCTTGAGCGAGCAGACGCCGTCGATCCGACCGGCGGCGAGGTTGCAGAGCGCGAGCGCGAGCGATCCCATCACCCGCAGCCGATGCGCGAGCCCGACGACGTTCGACGCCTTCTCCGCGATCGACGAGGTGAGCGTCGCCTCGAACGCGAGCAGCTCGATTTCGTCCTTCGGCCGCACGGCCCCGAGCGGAGCGCCGTCGAGCCACGCCCCCTCGCCGCGGCGCGCGGTCCACTCCTCGCCCGTGCCGAAGTCGTAGAGGTAGCCGAAGTTCACATCCTTCATCCTCTGTCCGTCGGCGACGGCCAGCGAGAGGCAGAAGTGCGGCACGCCGCGTTTCGCGTTGAGCGAGCCGTCGACGGGGTCGAGGACGAGCCACGGCCGGCCGCTCCCCTTGACGACCTCGCCGATCTCCTCCGAGACGAGCGTGTAATCGTCGAGCCTGTCATCGAGCAGCGCGATCACGACGCGCTCCACCTCGGCGTCCACGACCGTCGTCTCGTCGCCACCCTCGCCCGTCCCGACCACCGGCTCGCGCTCGACGCGGGTCGGCAGGTCGACGAGCACGCCCTGCACGTCCGCGACCGCCGCCCGGCACGTCGCGAGCCAGTCGGTCACAGCGGATGGAAGAGAAGGCCGCTCAGCAGCTTCGGATAGAAGTAGGTCGTCTTCTGCGGCAGCACCTCGCCGCGCTTCGCGACCGCGAAGACATCCTCGATTCTCGTCGGGCGAAGCAGGAACGCCGCTTCGGCTCGACCCTCGTCGACCGCCGCGATCGCCTCGTCGACGTACGCCGTGTAGCCGACGTCTCCGGGGACGAGCGCCTCGACCAGCTGCGTGTCGAGCTGCCCGGGCTCGCCCTCCGCGACCGCGACCCGGTCGCGCGTGTAGACGACCGCTGCCGCCCGGTCCGGCGGCAGAGACTCGAGCGCGGCGCGCGGGTCGTTCCCGTCGTCCAGCAACACGGCGTTGCTCGACTCGAACCGGCTCGCCGTTCGGTGGGTCGGGAAGATCGTCAACCCCGGGTCGCTCGTGGAGACGAGCACGACCATCAACCACGGCGACCCGCCACCCTGCGCGTACTCGACCGTCGTCTCGTAGCGGTGGTGGCCGTCGGCGATCATCAGCTGCCGATCCGCGAACGCGTCGACGATCGCGTCGGTCTCGGAGAGCCGCCAGAGCTTCGCGCCCTCCACCTCGAGTTCGGGCTCGCCCTCCGGCTGCGAGACGGGCGGGAGGCCTTCGTAGAGCAGAAAGATCGGCTCGAGCTGCGCGCCGACGGCGCGGACGAGCCGCAGCCGGCCCTCCCTCGCCTCGCGGTGCGTCCGCTCGTGCGGGAGGACGACCCCGTGCTCGTAGGGCTCAGCCTTCAGCGACGCGACGATCCCCCGCCTCGTGCGCGCAACGCCGTCCGGGCCGACGTAGTCCTGCTCGAGGGCCCAGAACGCGGCCGTCTCCTCGCGCAGAACGCCCTCCTCGCGCCACGCGCGAAACGCGTCGGCCGCCTGCTCCGCCGAGTCGGGCAGCGTCAGATGGACGACGTTGTACGGGCTCTTCTCGAGGTACGCCTGCCGCTCGTGCTCGGAGAGCACGTCGTAGGGGGGCGCGACCAGCGACTGGAGCGGGCCCGCGCGCGCCTCGTCGTAGCGCAGCGCCGCGAAGGGTCGGAGCTCGGCCACGCCCGGACCGTACCTTCAGAGGCCGGATCGAAACAGCGCGTTGAGACGCCGGGCCGCGCTGGGCGGTGCGATGCGACGTCCTCAGTCGCGCCCGTATTCAGCGGATACGAACGCTCCCTGCGTCCTTGCCTCGCACCGCCCATCGCACCCCGGCAACGAAGCCCTGTTCCGACCCGACCTCTAGGATCAGCACCATGAACGCGATCGCCGACCTGGCCGAGGACCGGGTCGTCGAGGGCGTCTACGCCGTCGCCCGGAAGCAGCGGCTCAGAACGAAAGGCGGTGCGTCGTACCTCGCGCTCGAGCTCGTCGACCCGAGCGGCCGCGTCGACGCGAGGATCTGGAACGACGTCGACCTGCTCGACGCTCGCTTCGACGAGGGTGACGCGGTTCGCGTGCTGGGACGGGTCGAGCGCTTTCGCGACCGGCTCCAGGTCGAGGTGCGCTCGCTCGAGAAGGCGGCCGAGACGGACCCCGCCGCGCTCGCCCCGACGATCCGGCGTGACCGCGACGAGCTCGACGGCTTCCTCGACTTTCTCGCAGGCGAGGTGGCTCACCCGGGACTGCGCGCGACGGTGGCGCAGTTCGTCGACGACTCGGCGATCCGCGAGCGCTACCGCACGTTGCCCGCGACCCTCGACGGGCACCACTCGTATGCCGGCGGCCTGCTCGAGCACACGGTCGGCGTGGCGACGTTCTGCCGCGAGACCGCCCAGCTGCACCCCCGACTTCGCGCCGACCTCCTGATCGCCGCCGCGCTCCTCCACGACGTCGGCCGCACGCGCGAGCTGGGCCCCGCGCCAGCGTTCAGACCGACCGAGGAGGGGCGGCTGCTCGGGCACGTGCACCTCGGCCTGCGGTTGATCGAGGAGCGCGGGGGCTCGCTCGCCGCCGACGCGCGCGCGGAGCT
>JACCTU010000007.1 GCA_013812235.1 Actinomycetota bacterium
GTCGCGAGCCGTAGAGCCTCGCGCACGGACATCGCGTCCGGCCCGCCGCGGCCCCGGGCCACGAGGAGAGCCTGCTTCACCTCGAAGCAGAGGTCGCTCCGCTCGTTCGACGCGGAGCCGTCGACGCCCAGCCCGACACGCACGTTCGCGTCCAGGAGGTCGCGCACCGGCGCAACCCCCGCACCGAGCCGCAAGTTCGACGTCGGGCAGTGTGCGACGCCGGTGCCGGTCTCCCCGAAGCGCCGGATCTCGTCGTCGCGCAGGTGCACGCAGTGCGCGCACCAGACGTCGTCGGCGAGCCACCCGAGCCGCTCGAGGTACTCGACCGGCGTGCAGCCGTAGAGCTCGCGGCAGTACGCGTCCTCCTCGACCGTCTCGGCGAGGTGGGTGTGCAGCGGCAGGCCGAGCCGGCGCGCGAGCGCGGCGGACTCCTCCATCAACCTCCCGCTCACCGAAAAGGGGGAGCAAGGAGCGATTGCGAGCTGGACGTGGGCGCCGGGCCCTTGCCCGTGGAGCTCGGCCGCGAGCCGCTCGGTGTCGGCGAGCACCGTGTCGAGGTCCTCGACGAGCTCGTCGGGCGGAAGACCTCCGTCGGACTCGCCGAGGTCCATCGAGCCGCGCGACGCGACGATCCGGACGCCGAGCTCGCGCGCCGCCTGCACCTCGGCCTCGACGAGCCCTGTCCGTCCGCGCGGGAACACGTAGTGGTGGTCGAAGACGGTGGTGCAGCCCGAGAGCGCGAGCTCGGCCAACCCGGTGCGTGCCGCCGCGTACTCCGCCTCCGCGTCGATCCGCGCCCAGACGGGGTAGAGCTCGCGCAGCCACGTGAAGAGGTCGGCCTGCTGCGCCCGCGCGCGCGTGAGCGTCTGGTAGAGGTGGTGGTGCGTGTTCACGAGCCCGGGCGTGACGACCTTGCCTGCGAGGTCGACGCGCTCGCTGCTCTCAGGCTCCGGGCCCCCGCCGACGTCGCGTACGAAGCCGTCCTCGACGAGCAGCCAGCCGGCCGCGTGCTCGTTCCGCGCGTCGTCGAGCGTGACGACGTGCGCGTTGGCGTAGAGCGTGCTCACACCTCGAGTGGCACGAGCTCGAACGCGTCGACGTCGACGAGGCCGCGGTCGGTGATCTTCAGGCTCGGGATCACCGAGAGCGCGAGGAACGCGAGCGACTGGAACGGCGAGGGCAGCGTGCAGCCGAGACTGCGCGCAGCCTCCACGCATGCGCGGCTCGCGGCGACGACCTCGTCGAGCGGCTGGTCGGAGAGGAGACCGGCGACCGGGAGCGGCAGCTCCCCGCGCACCTCGCCTCCCGAGACGACGACGATCCCGCCGCCGAGCTCCACGAGCCGCTCGACCGCGCGCTGCAAATCGTCGTCGCTCATCCCGACGGCGACGATGTTGTGCGCGTCGTGTGCGATCGTCGATGCGAGCGCTCCGGCGCGCAGCCCGAAGCCGCGCACCAGGCCGAGGCCGATGCGCCCCGTACCGAGGTGGCGTTCGACGACGGCGATCTTTGCGAGATCGCGCTCGGCGTCCGCGACGATCTGCCCGTCGCGCAGGGTCGGCTCGTCGACGAGCGCGTCCGTGACGATCTGGTCGGGCACGACGCCGATCACGCGCACCTGCCCGCCCGAGGCGCGCAGCGCGAAGTCGCCCGACGAGGTCGGTGCGGCGCGCACCGTGTGCTTGACCCATTCCGGCACCGCGGGCCGCTCGATCTCGCCGACTGGCCGCCCGCGCTTCAGCACGAGCTCCGGCTCGAAGCGCTCGAGGTCCGGCAGCACGAGCAGGTCGGCCTGATAGCCCGGAGCAATTGCGCCGAGTCGCGCAAGCCCGTGCCACGACGCGGCGTTGTGCGAAGCCATCACGAGCGCGTCCTCCGGCGCGATCCCCTGGGCGACGCTCGCGCGAACCATCGAGTTCACGTGGCCCTCGTCGACGATGTGCTCCGGTTCGCGGTCGTCGGTGCAGAAGGCGATCCGCGCGGGGCCGAACTCGCGCACGACGGGGAGGAGCGCCTCGAGGTTGCGCGCCGCGGACGCCTCGCGGATCAGCAGCCACATCCCCGCGCGCAGCCGCTGGCGGCCTTCCTCTGCCGAGTACGCCTCGTGGTCGGAGCGGATTCCCGACGCTGCGTACGCGTTCAGTTGCTTGCCGAGGACGCCCGGCGCGTGGCCGTCGACGTGCGATGCGCCGTCGAGCCGCAGCTTCGCGAGCTCGCGCTCGTCGCCGGCGATCACGCCGGGGAAGTTCATCATCTCCGCGAGCCCGATCACGCGCCGCCGGCGGAGCAGCCCCTCGAGGTCTCCGGGCGTGAGCTCGCGGCGCGGCGACTCGAACTGCGACGCGGGCACGCACGACGAGGCCATCACGAAGACGTCGAGCGGCACCTCGTCGCACGCGTCGAGCAGCCAGTGAACGCCATCGGTGCCGAGGACGTTCGCGATCTCGTGCGGGTCGGCGACGACCGCGGTCGTTCCGAGCGGGAGCACGAGCCGCGCAAACTCGTCGACGAGCAGCTTCGACGACTCGAGATGCATGTGCGCGTCGACGAACCCGGGCACGACCCAGCGGTCGGAGGCGTCGAGCGTCTGCCGGCCCTCGTAGTCGCCGAGCCCCGCGACGAAGCCGTCCGCGATCGCGACATCCGTCTCGAGCCACTCGCGCGTGAAGACCGAGAGCACGCGTCCGCCGCGGACGACGAGGTCGGCCGGCTCGTCGCCGCGGGCAACGGCCAGTCGGCGAGCGAGGTCGGCCATCGGCTCCTAACGTACTACCCTAGGCGCCGTGGACGTCCTGAGTCCGCTTTCGCTGGACGAGGCGCTGCGGCTGAAGGCGGAGCGCCGCGACGCCGTCCCGATCGCCGGCGGGACCGACGTCATGGTCGCGATCAACTTCGACCGGCTCAGGCCGGGGGCGCTCCTGAACCTGAACGAGGTGCCCGAGCTGTGCGGCTGGTCGAGCGAGAACGGGACGCTCCGGCTCGGCGCCGGCCTCACCTACGCGGAGGCGATGGAGGAGCCGCTCGCCGGGCTGCTGCCCGCGCTGGCGGAGGCGTCTCGCACGGTGGGGTCGCCGCAGATTCGCAACCGCGGCACGATCGGCGGGAACCTCGGCACCGCCTCGCCGGCCGGCGACGCCCTGCCACCGCTGCTCGTAGCAGGCGCCCAGGTCGAGCTCGCGAGCGTCCGGGGCACCCGCGTCGTCGCCCTGGCGGACTTCCTCGTCGGGCCGAAGCAGAACGTCCTCGTCGACGACGAGCTGGTCGTCGGGCTCCGGGTCGAGACGGGCGGCAGGCAGACGTTCATGAAGGTCGGCCCCCGAAACGCGATGGTGATCGCGGTGGTGTCGCTGGCCGTGCGGGTAGACGGCGAGCTTCGCGCGGCGTTCGGCTCCGCAGGTCCCGTGCCGACGCTCGTCCGGGCGCCGCTCGACGAGACGGGCTCGTTTCCCGACCTCGTCGCGGGGGCGGCCAGCCCGATCGACGACGTGCGCGGGACCGCCGCGTACCGGCGGCACGCGCTACGCGTGCTGACGAAGCGCGCGCTCGACAGGTGCCTGGCGTGAAGGTCGAGCTCACCGTCAACGGCGAGGAGCGCGAGGCGAACGTCTGGGAGGGCGAGAGCCTCCTCTTCGCGCTGCGCGAGCGGCTCGGCCTCCCCGGCTCGAAGAACGCCTGTGAGCAGGGCGAGTGCGGGTCGTGCTCGGTTCTCCTCGACGGCACGCTCGTGTGCGCCTGCCTCGTGCTCGCGGCGCAGGCCGACGGCCACGAGGTCCTGACCGTCGAAGGGCTCGCCGAGAACGGCGAGCTCCATCGCGTGCAGGAGGCGTTCGTCGAGGCGGGAGCGGTGCAGTGCGGCTTCTGCACGCCGGGGCTAGTCGTCGCCACGGCGGACTTGCTCGCACACAACCCGCGGCCGAGCGAGGACGAGATCCGCGAGGCGCTCTCCGGCAACCTTTGCCGCTGCACGGGTTACTCGAAGATCTTCGACGCGGTGCGGCTGGCGGCGGAATGAGCAAAACGCTGCCCCTCGGCCGCATCGGCGAAAGTGTCAGGCGCGTCGACGGGATCCCCAAGACGACGGGCGAGTTCGCGTACTCGAGCGACCTCTACGCCGCCGGGATGCTTTGGGGGCACACGCTGCGCAGCCCGCACGCGCACGCGCGGATCGTCGAGATCGACCTGAGCGATGCCCTGACGTCGTCGGGCGTGCACGCCGTGCTGACCCACGCGGACGTCCCGGGGCAGAAGCGCTACGGCCTGGAGTTCCCCGACCAGCCGGTGCTCGCGTTCGAGAAGGTGCGCTATTTCGGCGAGCCCGTCGCGCTCGTCGCCGCCGAGCACCCCGAGCAGGCGCGTCGGGCGGCCGAGCGGATCCGCGTCGCGTACCAGCCGCTCGAGCCCGTCGTCGATCCCGAGCGCGCGATCGAGCAGGAGCCGATCCACGACCAGCGCTGGACGCACGGTCACGGCTACCTCGACGACCCGCGCTCGAACGTCGTCCGCCACCTCGTGATCCGGCACGGCGACCCAGACGCCCGCGGCGACGTGTCGGTCTCCGGCGTCTACGAGCTCGGGATCCAGGACCAGGCGTTCCTCGGCCCCGAGTCCGGGCTCGCGATCCCCGACGGCGAGGGCGGCGTCGACATCTACGTCGCGACGCAATGGCTGCACGTCGACCGAGACCAGATCGCCCCGTGCCTCGACCTCGAGCCCGAGCGCGTGCGCATCCATCTCGCCGGCGTCGGCGGCGCCTTCGGCGGCCGCGAGGACCTGTCGATCCAGATCCACAGCGCGCTGCTCGCTCTGCACACGAGCCGTCCCGTGAAGATGGTCTACAACCGCGAGGAGTCTTTCGTTGGCCACGTGCACCGGCACCCCGCCAAGATCTGGGCCGAGCATCGAGCGGACCGCGACGGAAAGCTCGTCTGCGTGCGCACGCGGATCCTGCTCGACGGCGGTGCCTACGCCTCCAGTTCGACCGCGGTGACGTCGAACGCGGCGGCGTTCGCGTGCGGTCCCTATGCGGTCGCGAACGCGCTGCTCGAGTCGACGTGCGTCTACTCGAACAACCCGCCCTGCGGCGCGATGCGCGGCTTCGGCGCCGTGCAGACGTGCTTCGCCGCCGAGGCGCAGATGGACAAGCTCGCGGACGCGCTCGGCTTAGACCCGGTGGAGCTTCGCCTGCGGAACGCGCTTGCGCCTGGCGACGAGCTCCCGACGGGCCAGCGGCTCGAGGGGTCGCTGCCGGTCGCCGAGGTGATCCGCCGCGCCGCCGAGCTGCCGATTCCCGAACCGGAGCCGCTCCCGAGGGACGCGATCGGTCTTCCGGGAGGGGCTGGCAACACGACGCGCGGCGAAGGCGTTCGCCGCGGCGTCGGCTTCGCGGTCGGGTTCAAGAACATCTGCTACTCGGAGGGCTTCGACGACTACTGCGCCGCGCGCGTGCTCCTGCGCGCGGACGGCAGCGCGGAGGTGCACTGCGCGGCCGCCGAGGTCGGGCAGGGCGTTTCGAACGTGATCGTGCAAGTCGCGCGGACCGAGCTCGGAACGGACGACGTCGTGCTCGCGCCGCACACCACAGCGAGCGTCGACTCCGCAGGCTCGACGTCAGCGTCCCGCATGACGTGGATGGCCGCGGGCGCGGTGCAGTTGGCTTGCCGCGCCGCGCTCGAGGAGCGCGACCGGATTGGGGGAGAGGTCGACGTGGAGCGGATCTACCGCCACCCGCGCACGAGCCCGCTCGACCCCGAGACCGGACGCACGACGGGCGAGCGCTCGCACGTGGCGTTCGCGTGCGCTGCGATGCGGGTCGTCGCGGAGGTCGACGTCGACCTCGGTCTGACGCGCGTGGTCTGGATCGGGACGGCGCAGGACGTCGGCGCCGCGATCAACCCGGTCGCCGTCGAGGGCCAGATCGAGGGCGGCACGGCGCAGGGCCTCGGGCTCGCGCTGATGGAGGAGATCCAGACGCGCGGCGGGCTGATCACGAACGCGAGCTTCACCGACTACCTGATCCCGACGACGCTCGACATGCCGCCGGTCGAGTCGGTGCTCGTCGAGGTGCCCGAGCCGAGCGCACCCTACGGCGTCAAGGGCGTGGGCGAGCCGCCGACGGTAGTCTCCACCGCCGCGATCGTCGCCGCGCTCCGGGACGCGACCGGCCGCGAGCTTGCGCGTGTGCCGGTCCGACCCGACGACGTCGTCGGACTCTAGCCGTGTTCGACCACGTCACGATTCGGGTCTCCGACCGCGCTGCCTCGCAGCGGTTCTACGACGCCGTGCTGAGCACGCTCGGCATCGAACAGACCGGGGCCGACGATCGCTACGTCGAGTGGGACGACTTCTCGCTCGCGGAGGCCGAGTCCGGTGAGCCGGTGACGAGCGGCCTGCACGTCGCCTTCGTGGCGCCGACACGCGGGCACGTGGACGAGTTCTGGCGGGCCGGCACCGAGGGCGGCTACCGCGACGCCGGCGAGCCCGGCTGGCGCCCCCAGTACCGCGAGGACTACTACGGCTCGTTTCTCCTCGACCCGGACGGCAACAGCGTCGAGGCCGTGCACCACGGCGCGACGCGGGGTGGGGGAATCGACCACCTCTGGATCCGGGTCGCAAACGTCGCCGCCGCGAAGCGCTTTTACGAGATCGTCGGGCCGCTCGCGGGGTTCCGGCTCAAGCACAACACGCCCGACCGTGCGCGGTTCGTCGGCGGGAGCGGCTCGTTCTCGCTCGTCGACGGGACACCGACGGAGCCGTTTCACCTGGCGTTTCCCACAGACGAGGACTCGGTCGTCGACGCGTTCCACCGTGCGGCGACAGCGGCGGGCTACCGCGACAACGGAGCTCCCGGCGAGCGGCCGGTCTACCACAACGGCTACTACGGCGCGTTCGTGCTCGACCCCGACGGCCACAACGTCGAGGTCGTGAACCACAACCGCTAGCTGTCGTGCCCACGGACGTTGTGAACGCGGCTGATCGGGGGTAGGCCGCCGAGGGAGCTGTGTGGTCTGCGTTCGTTGTAGTAGCGCAGCCAGTGTGGCAGCGCCGCGGCGCGGTGTCGCGACGAGCGGTAGCGGAGGCCGTAGGCCCACTCTCTGGCCATCGTTTGGTGGAAGCGCTCGACCTTGCCGTTCGTGCGCGGGCGCCGCGGTTTCGTCGTCAGGTGGCGGATCTGGGTGCGCTCGAGTAGTTCGCGTAGCGACCGGTTCTTCGTGTAGCACCAGGCGTTGTCTGTCATCAGCCGGCGAGCCTCGATCCCGTGCGTGGCGAAGACGGCGAGCGCACGCTCGACGAAGGCGGTTACGGTCTGAGCGCGCTCGTCGGGGAGGAGCTCGGCGTAGCCGAGGCGGGAGTGGTCGTCGACAATTGCGTGCGCGTAGTCGTAGCCGAGGCGCGCCTTTTTGTCGGCGGAGCTGCGCGTTCGGTCGCCAGTGAGGGCGTGCCCGGGCCGCTCGAAGCGGGCGTAGTGCGTGACGTCCATGTGCAGCAGGTCGCCGGGGCAGGGCCACTCGTAGCGGCGCTCCGGCTCGCGCGCCACCCGGCGTGGCCGCGAGAGCCCGTTGCGCTTCAGCACTTTCGAGATCGTCGAGTGCGGATGCCCGGTGCGGACCGTGAGCAGCCGCGGCCCCCAGCCCGTCTGCCGCCTCGCCGCACAGATCCGCCGCTGCTCGCGCGCCCGCAGCAAGCGGGGCATCCGCTTGGGACGGCTCGAACGATCGAACAGACACGCGAGCGAGCGGCGCTCCTGCTCGCTCGCCGCCCGCCAGCGGCACGACCAGCGGCTGACCGTCGCCGGAGAGACGCTGAAGCGTCTCGCTACCTCCCTGACCGGCATCCCGCTCGCGCGCGCCTGCACCAGCGCGAAGCGCCCCGACAATCCGAGCTTGGCGTTACGGTGAAGCTCCATCCGGGTCCCTCCTCGAGGAGTGAGTCGTGGCAGACCCAGCCTCGAAGGAGGCCCGGATGAACCTCTCAGCCGTTCACAACCTGTGTAGGCGCGTCAGCTAGCGGCTAACCCACGCGGTCGCCCCGCCGGACGTCCGCGTTCGTCGGCGCGTGCGCGAACCCACCGCGGATCACGATCGTGTCGCGGAAGAGGATCGGAAACGCCTCGATGTCGTTCGCCGCGATCACGAACGTCGGCGTGTTCTGCACCTGGATGTGCAGGTGTGGCTCGTCCGAGTTTCCCGAGTCTCCGACGAGACCGATCGCCTGGCCCGACACGACCCTGTCGCCAACGCCACGCGCGCGCTGCCGCGCTTCAGGCGCGCGTAGAGCGCGTACCGGCCGCCGCCGACGTCGATCACGACGATGTTCCCCTCCGGGGTGCTCCAGGTCGCTGTCCCCGACCGGCGCGTCGGGCCGCGAGTCGATCACGGTGGTGACCCGACCGTCGCCCGGCGCGGTCGGCTGCTCGTTGAACGCGTAGTTCTCCAGGAGGTCGGCCCCGCCGCGATGCGTGGGGCCGTCGACGACCTGGAAGAGGTCGACTGCGAGGGCGTCGAGGACGTTGGTCGCAAGGGAGATCCTCTTGCGCGGGACGAGCGCGAGCAGGGCGATCGCGCCGAGCCCGATCCAGAATGCGAGCTCGATGATCCGATGCGAGTTCGACGCGATGAGCTGGTAGAGGGCGAACGTCCCGGGCAAGCTCGCCGCGCCGAGCAGGGCGGCGAAGGCCACACGTTCGCTGCCTGCGGCCTACGGACGCGAGCGCGACCATCGCAAGGAAGAGATCTCCCGCGTGGTACGACGCCACGAGCGCGAGCAACGCGGTGAGCGCGAGGAGGAGCTCGCGCTTGCCGAGCGGGGCGGCGTCTCCGTCCTCGGTCTCCACGGTGCGCGAGCGCGAGGACGACGGCCGACAGCACGCCCGCGAGCGTGAGGGCGAGAGCGACGTCCGTCGTCCCGAGCAGGAGGCCCGGCCCGGCCGCCAACGGGACGAATGCTGCGAGAGCGGCGACCGCCAGGGCGACGTTTTGCCTCGACGCTACGACGGTGCGGTTCGGGGCTCTCGTCCGGCGCGAGCGTCTTCAGCGCGAGCAGCCCCAGCACGAACACCGTGACGAACGCCGGCAGCCCCAGCTGCCCGAACACGCCGAGCAGGAGCCAACCGAGCGCGAGCGCGCCGAAGACGACGCGGCGCCGAATCGTTTCAGTCCAGGCGGAGCGCACCGAGCTCGAGCAGCTCGTCGCAGAGTTCGAGCACGTCGCGTCGAAACTCCCTCAGCTCGTCGTCGTCGAGCTCGTGCAGGTCCGCGACGGCGTCGACGACATCCTCGAGGGGCGTCTCCCCGTCGAGCAGGCCGAGGATCTCGAGCGCGTCGGGCGTCGTCTCGACCGCAGAGTTCGTCCCGGCCGCCAGCGCGGCGACCGCGTCGGTCGGAACGGGAGCGTCCGCGGTGGGCTCGAGCTCGTGCTCGAGCCGGAGCGGCATCGCCACCGACAGGCTCGCCTCGAGCAGTTCGTTTCGCCCGAGCTCCTCGAGCCGCGCGCGCGTCGCGAACGCGCGCTCGATCTGCTCGCTCGCCTCCTCGACGTCGTCCTCGTCGATCGAGTCAACGCGAACGGTCCTGCGGCCGCCGGCTCGCCGCTTGAGGATGACCGCGCCGTCGCTCACCCAGCGCACGCCGAGCTCGTCGAGGTAACGCGCCCACTCGTCGAGCGCAGCGCCGAAAGCCTCGGGGTCGCCGGCGAGGTGCGAGTTCCAGGCGGCCGCGTGCCCGAGGGGGTCCGACTCCTCGGCGACGAGGATCCAGCTGTCGCAACCGGTTCGCTCGACCCAGGCGACCACTCGCTCGTCGGGCTCGTCCTCGTCGTCGGCCACCCAGCTGACGAGCATCGTGGCGAAGCCTCCCTCGGCGAGGTGCGCGGCGGACTCCGCGACGACCCGCTCCGAGACCTCGTCCGCCTTCCCGCCCGCGTCGCGGTACGCCCACCGGCGCTCGGGCGACACCACGTACGGCGCGTTGCAGGTGATCAGGTCGAACGTCTCGCCTTCGACGGGCTCGAAGAGGCTGCCCGGCCTGACCTCGATGTTCGTCAGTCCGTTGAGCGCGGCGTTCAACCGTGTGAACTCGAGCGCGCGTGAGTTCACGTCGGTCGCGACCACTTGGCGGGCGTGTGCGGCGGCGCGGAGTGCGTGGATACCGCTCCCCGTGCCGATGTCGAGCGCGCGCTCGACGCGGCTGCGCGGCGTCAGGGTGTCGAGCAGTCGCGCCGTCGGGGTGTACGCGGCGACGTAGTCGGGCGGGTCGTCAACGTCGCGGGAAAAGCCGTCGGCCGCGACGTACAGCTCGTCGACCGGGAGGATCCGGGCGCGGGGTACGACCTCGTCCCCGACGTCGGCGAGCCCTGCGGCCTCCAGCGAGTCCACCGCAGCGCGGCCGAGCGCCGCGACCGCGTCATCCGTCGGGACGGGGCGCAAGAGGAAGAATGCCCGCACCACGGTCGCGAGCTTCGTCTCGGGGAGCATGCGCTCGTTGACCGGTACGTCCTCCGCCCCACCGGAGTACGCGTCGTCGCCGAGCAGATCGACGACGCTTGTCTCGGAGTAGCCGACGTTCCGCAGCGCGTCGCCCACGGTCGCCGCCGCGTGATCGACCGTTTCGGTGTTGGTCGCCATCGTCGCGAGATCATGCCGACTCGGCGCCTGCGGACGCGCCTGTGCGCTCTCTCAGGCGATTCACAAGAACCGCTGCCACGATTGGCGGTTGCCACGAGAATGAGGCACCGATGACCGAGCACGAGCTGACAGGCGGCGCCTCCTGGCTCTCGGGCTCGCACTCCCACCCCTTGCCGCGCTCGCGGGGAACGACCTGTTGGCCAGCGAGCTTCTCACCGCGACCCCCGCGATCGCCGACGACGACGACCCGACGCCCGCGCGCGCCGAGGGGCCCTACTTCACCCGAACTCGCCGCTGCGGCGCTCGATCGTTCCTGCCGGCGCGGCCGGGGCGACTCGATCTTCCAGTCCGCACTCCTCGTGCGGAGCTGGCGCAAGGTCGGGAGCCGGTGCGCCGCGCGCTTTGACTTCGTGCTCGACCTCAGCTGAGCGAGCTTCGGAACCCGGGCCGACCGGCTCGAGGCCGCGTCGTGTCCCAGGCCAGCTTTAAGCCGCCCGTAAGAACTCGTCCGCTAGAACGGGCGCGTGGCCCTTCGCGTCGCGCTCGTCCCGCTCGTGGTCGCCGTCGTCCTGCTCGGAACGTGGGTGACCGGCGGACTCCTGACCGACGACTTCAAGCTCTCGGTCGCGCTGAACACGATCTTCTTGCTCCTTGCCGGCTTCGTCGCCCTCATCGTCGCCGCGCGACGACGTGACCTGGCGTGGCCGGTGCTCGGGACCTTCGTGGTCGCGGCTACGCTCGTGGGTGGGTATCTGGCCTACGGCACGTTCGTCGACAAGACGGTCGACGAAGCCGTTGCTCGCGGTCCCGCTGCGGCTGCCGGCACCTTTCGCAGCCATGCGCACGAGACGACCGGGACTGCGCGGGTCGTGGGCAGCGAGGTTCAGTTGATCGACCTCGACACCGATCCCGGACCGGATCTGCGCGTCTACCTGACGCGCGAGCGCTACGCGGGCGGCGGCGTCGGGGAGCATCTCGATCTCGGTCCGCTGAAAGGCAACAAGGGGACGCAGCGCTATGTGCTCACCGGCGGCATCGGCACCTACGCCTCGGTGGTGATCTGGTGCCGCGCGTTCTCGGTCGCGTTCGGCTCAGCCGATCTTGCCGGAGGGTGAGTTCACACACTCGTAAGACACTCGAAGGAGAAGCGCAAGGTCGGGGTGCGAACCTCGTTACGTCGTTTCGACTCGATCAAGGAGGAAACACGTGAAGATCAAGATCGTTCTGCTCTGCGCACTTGTCGCGCTCGGCGCGGCAGCCACGGCGTTCGCCAACGGCTCCGGCGGCGTCACAGGTCCTGCCTTCTACTTCGACAACGATCTCTATCGCACCGTCGGGACGCCGACCGACCTGACCGGAACGGGCGCCCCGGCGCATAGCTTCGACACGATCTACGCGCTCGCGGGCCAGCCGAACGTCAGCACCGTTGCCCCCGGCTCCAAGGGCTACAACGGCGGCCGCTGGATGGTCCACGCGATCGCCTACAACACGAGCTGGGCGGCGACCGTCGCCGCGCACGACGCGAACGGGAGCGGCGACCTCGACAGCGCGGCCGAAGTGCGCGCCGCGCTGGCCGATCCGGGCGCGGGAGGCGCAGTCGACACCGGAGTCGTCAAGAGCTTCGTCTGCCCGGTGATCAAGCTCTGAGACCCGGTGTGGAGGGCGCCGCGACTTCAGCCAGCGGTCACGTCGTGGCGCCCTCCATGCACCACAATGGGGTGGTGACGACCGTCCTTGTCGTCGATGACGAGCCGATCGTGCGCGAAGTCATCGTGCGCTATCTCCGGAGCGAGGGATACCGCACGCTCGAGGCCGCCGACGGCGACGTCGCCTGCGAGCTCGTCGAGCGGGAGCGGCCGGACCTCGTCGTGCTCGACCTGATGCTGCCCGGTACCGACGGTCTGGCCGTCTGTCGCTGGATCCGCGCCCGCTCTGAGCTGCCGGTGATCATGCTGACGGCGCGCGGCGAAGAGGCTGATCGCATCGTCGGGCTCGAGCTCGGCGCAGACGACTACGTGACGAAGCCCTTTTCGCCGCGTGAGCTCGCCGTGCGGGTGAAGACCGTCCTGCGCCGCTCGCGCTCTCCGGTGGTCACCGACGCTCGGCTCACGTTCGGCGACCTGGAGATCGACGGGCCCGCGCGCGAGGTACGCAAGGCCGACGCACCGCTCAAGCTGACGGCGAAGGAGTTCGACCTTCTCTGGTTCCTCGCGACCAACCCTCGGCACGTGTTCTCGCGCGATCAGCTGATGGACCGGGTCTGGGGTTACGAGGCCGCCTTCGACACCGGCACGGTGACCGTTCACGTGCGGCGGCTGCGCGAGAAGATCGAGCGGAACCCAGCGAGACCCGAGCACCTCGAGACGGTCTGGGGCGTGGGGTACAGGTTCGTCCCGTGATCGAGCTCGCCGCCATCGTCGCGCTTGCGACGCTCGTCGTCGGGACAGCGCTCGTGTTCGTGCTCCAGCTGCTTCCGACGGTTCGCCTCCAGCTTGCGGGTCTCGCGCTGCTCGGTGTCACGCTTCCCTTGGCGTCGGTCCTCCTGTCGGGCCTGGTCATGTTCCATATGGGTGACGACGTGAAGATCCTGGCGGTTACCGCGGCATCCGCGTCCGTCGCACTCGGTGCTGCGTTCCTACTCGCGCGTTCGATCGCCGACCGCGTCGCGAGCCTCGGCGACGCGGCCACCGACATCGCCGCCGGTGATCTCGGCGCTCGGGCGAACGAGGGTGGCCCGCGCGAGCTCGCCGGCCTCGCACGAGCGTTCAACGCCATGGCGGAGGACCTCGGTCGCCTGTTCGACGCGCGTCGGGAGCTCGTCGCCTGGGCGAGTCACGACCTCCGCACGCCGATCGCGGCTCTTCAGGCGATGATCGAGGCGATCGAGGACGGGCTCGTCGAGCCCGGTGAGTATCTTCCGGCGATTCAGCAGCAGGTGCGCACGCTGTCGGTCCGGGTCGACGATCTGTTCGAGCTTGCGCGGATCGACGCTGGGGCGCTGACGCTGGAGTTGCGAGACGTCGAAGTGGCCGATGTCGTCGAAGGCTGTGTGCACAGTCTCGAAGCCGAGGCCGCCGCGCGCGGCGTTCGGCTGGAGACGCGCGCCACACGGGATGCGAAGGCTCGCTGCGAGCCCGACAAGGTCGAGCGCGTACTGCTCAACCTGATCACGAACGCACTTCACCACACGCCGACTGACGGCTCGGTCGCGGTTCTGGTCGAGTCACGCGAGCGAGAGATCAAGCTCACCGTCGCGGACACCGGAGTCGGACTGGAGGCCGGTGCGGAGCGCCGGATGTTCGAGCCGTTCTGGCGCGGCGACTCTGCCCGCTCGGCAGACGGCGCGGGTCTCGGGCTTGCGATCGCCCGGGGGCTCGTCGAGGCGCACGGCGGCCGGATTTGGGCCGAGCGTCGGCGGGACGGCGGAGCGCTCGTGTCGTTCACGCTTCCCGCTGCTTGAGACGCCCTCCCTAGACTGCGCTCGGTGGGCGTTCGGACCCATACGGCTCTCGTTGCGGCGGGACTGTCGTTACTCCTTCCGGGAGCAGGGCACCTGTACCTCGGCGAGCGTCGCCGCGCGGCGATCATGCTCGCCGTCTGGGCGGCGCTGGTGCTCTCGGCGCTCGCGCTCGTCGCTTCCGGACGCCATCCGGAGCTCGGGCGGACGCTGCTCGCGGTTGCGTTGCTCGCGAATGCGGCGGTGCTCGCGTTCCGGCTGTTCGCGATCGTCGACGCGGGGCGTGGGGCTCTCGCGTCCCGTCTCGCAGCGGCCGCGCTCTCGGCGATCGTGGTCGCCGCTGCGCTGCCGCACGTCGCCGCGGCATACGTCGCCGTGCGCGGGTACGGCGTCCTCGACTCGGTCTTCGCAGATGAGGAGCCGAGCGACGTGCTGGGGGGCAACAGCCTGTTCCTCGCGTTCCAGCCGCGCGGGCGCCCGCCGCTCGACCTCGACCCGCCTGCGCTCAGGACACGGCGCTCGACCGCGGGAGCCGCACCGGCCCCGTTTCGAGGCGCCGCGAAGCCGCTCGCCGACTCGGCGAAGATCCTCGCCGACGAGGAAGCGGCGCTCGAGCATCCGTGGGTGACGATCCTGCTGCTCGGCAGCGACGAGGGGCCGCGCCAGGCAGGCGACCGCACGGA
>JACCTU010000008.1 GCA_013812235.1 Actinomycetota bacterium
GCGCCCCGAGCTCGCCAAGGCGCGGCGCGGCATCGCTTCGGCGAGCCAGTCCTGCTGAGAGTCAGAAGACGAGGTAGACGGCCTCGCCGACCATCGCCGGCTTCTCCTGGCCCTTGACCTCGATCTGGACGGCGACGTTGTAGAGGACGCCGTCGCCGCGCGGTTGGCTCGAGACGAGCTTCGCGTGCAGGCGCACGTCGGAGCCCGACGGGACCGGTGACGTGAAGCGGACCTTCTCCGTGCCGTAGTTGATCCCCATCCGCGCGTCGCTGATGCTCAGCACCTGCGAGAGCAGGAACGGGAGCAGCGACAGCTGCAGGTAGCCGTGCGCGACTGTCGTCCCGAACGGTCCTTGCTTCGCCATCTCCGGGTCGACGTGGATCCACTGGTGGTCGTGCGTCGCCTCGGCGAACTGCTCGATCTGCGGCTGTTCGATCGTCGTCCAGTCGCTGGTGCCGAGGTCGAGCTCCTCGGCGGCCGCGAGCTCTTCGAGGGTGAGGGTCGTCGTCATGCCCCAACCTTCTCATGCAGCCGCGCGCGGAGCGCCTTGCGGTCGACCTTGCCGATCGGCGTGAGCGGGAGCGCGGGCACCACGTGCACCTCGCGCGGGTACTTGTAGCCGCCGATCCTCGTGCGCGCCCAGGCGACGAGCTCGGCGGGCTCGAGCGCTTCGCGCAGCGCGACGAACGCCACGACCTCCTCGCCGCACTTGGGGTCCGGGCGGCCGACGACCGCCGCGCCCTCGACCGCGGAGTGCTCGAGGAGCGCCTCCTCGACGTCGCGTGGGAAGACGTTGAAGCCACCGCGGATGATCAGGTCCTTCTTCCGGTCGACGACGTAGAGATAGCCGTCCTCGTCGACGCGCCCGAGGTCGCCGGTGTGCAGCCAGCCGCCGCGCATCGTCTCCTCGGTCTGCTCGGGAGCGCGCCAGTAACCGCGCATCACGAGCGCGGAGCGGCAGCAGATCTCGCCGACCTCGCCGATCGGCACCTCCACGTCCTCGTCGTCGAGGATCCGCACCTCCATGCCGGGAACCGGCTGCCCGACGGAGCCCGCTCTGCCGTGCCCGGGACGGGTCGTCGAGACGAGCGCGGACGTCTCGGTCAGGCCGTAGCCCTCGCGGAGCTCCGCGTTCGGCAACCGCCGCGAGAGCTCGTGCACGACGTCCGGGGCGAGCGGCGCCGCACCCGAGGCGACGTAGCGCAGCTCGGAGAGGTCGTAGTCCTCGAGCGGCTGCGCGAGCAGCAGGTGCAGCATCGACGGCACGACGGCGACGATCTGCGTGCGGTGCTCCTGCGCGAGCTCGAGCCAGCGCTCGGGGTCGAACCAGCGCATCAGGACGTGACGGCTCGGTTCGGTCGCGTGCAGGCCGACGCAGGTCACAAGCAGGCCGAAGGCGTGCGAAAGCGGAAGAGACGTGAGGCTCCGGACGATCCCTTCGACGTGGCCGGTGTCCTCCGCGACCTTGCCGCAGAGCCAGAGGTTCTCGTGCGAGAGCATCACGCCCTTCGCACGGCCGGTCGTGCCGCCGGTGTACATCAGCGCCGCGAGGTCGTCGTCGGCGCGCTCCACGATCGGCGCCTCGCCGCCGGACTCGAGCTCGGCGAACTCCTCCGTCGAGATCACGCGTGCGCCGGGTGCCGCCTCGCGGGCGGTGTCCGCGAACTCGGGCGTGGCGATCACGACGCGGGCCTCGGCGTCGTCGACGATGTGCCGGAGCTCGGGCGGCGGGAGCAGGAAGATCGCGGGCGTGACCACGGCGCCGGCGCGCCAGAGCGCGTTGTAGGCGATCCCGACCTCGGGGCAGTTCGCCATCAGCACGACGACGCGGTCGCCCGGCTCGACACCGGCGTCGCGAAGGCCTTGCGCGAGGCGCCGCGCCCGCTCGTGCAGGCGCGCCGACTTGTGCCACTCGCCTTCGAAGAAGAGCGATTCGTGGTCTCCGTGCCGCTCGAGCGTGCGTTCCGCGAGCTCGGCGAGGTTGTGCTCAGCCAACGCGCATCGAGCGCCCGCCGGCCTTGCCCATCTGCTCGACCATCGTCTCGGGCGACGCGCCGTCGGGGAAGCGCTCGAGCAACTGCGCGAGGAAGTCGTCCGCGTCCCAGCCGTTCTCGGACGCGAAGAGCTCGCCCGACTCCCACGGCCTGAGCACGTTGATCGAGCCGCCCCAGACGAAGAAGCACTGGCCGGTGATCCCCTGAGC
>JACCTU010000031.1 GCA_013812235.1 Actinomycetota bacterium
CCCGGCCGATCGGCGTCTTCGACTCAGGCATGGGCGGGCTCACCGTCCTCCACGAGTGCCTCGTAACAATGCCGCACGAGGACTTCGTCTACCTCGGCGACGGCGCCCGCCTGCCGTACGGGCCGCGGCCGCTGGAGGAGATCCGCCGCTTCGCGCTCGAGATCGGGTCGTACCTCGAGGCTCAGGGCGTGAAGATCGTGCTCGTCGCGTGCAACGCGGCGACCTCCGCCGGGCTGGCCGACCTGCAGGAGACTCTCACCGTTCCGGTCGTCGGCGTGATCAACCCCGAGGCGCACGCGGCCGTCCAGGCGACGCGCAACCGCCGCATCGGCCTACTCGCAACGGAGGCGACGGTTCGCGCCGGCCGCTACGACGAGCTGATCCACGCGCTCGACGCCGGCGCCTCGCTGATCCCCGTGGCTTGTCCGCGGCTCGTGCCGCTGATCGAGGGCGACGACCCCTTCGGCGAGGAGACCGCCGACGCCGTGCGCGAGTACGCGGCGCCGCTGAAGGAGGAAGGCGTCGACACGGTGATCCTCGGCTGCACGCACTACCCGATCATCCGCCCGATCCTCCAGCGCGTCCTCGGTCGCAACGTGACGCTGATCTTCTCGGCAGACGAGACGGCGCGCGAGGTCGCCGAGACGCTCTCGCGGAAGCGCGTCGAGAACGACCTCACCCGCGAGGGCGGCTATCGCTTCATCACGACCGGCGATCCCGAGGTCTTCCGCGAGACCGGGGCGCGCTTCCTGCAGCTGCCGATCCGCGAGGTCGAGCACGTCGAGCTGCTCGAGCTGGAGCGCGTCGCGTGAGGGAGGGCCGCCGCACGGACGAGCTCCGCCCTCTGACGGTCGAGCTCGACTACCTCGAGCAGCCACACGGCTCCGTGTTGTGGTCGCAGGGGAAGACGAAGGTGCTTTGCACCGCGATGATTGACGACGACATCCCGCGCTGGCTTCGCAACAAGGGCCGGGGGTGGATGACGGCGGAGTACTCGCTGCTGCCCGCGTCGACAGGGGAGCGCGTTGCCCGCGAGGCTTCGCGCGGCAAGCAGGGTGGGCGCACGGTCGAGATCCAGCGGCTGATCGGCCGCGCGCTCCGAGGCGTCGTCGACTTCGAGGCGCTGGGAGAGCGAACGGTTTGGCTCGACTGCGACGTGCTGCAGGCCGACGGGGGCACGCGGTGCGCGGCGATCTCCGGTGCGTACGTCGCTGCTCGCCGCGCGCTCGACAAGTTCGGCCTCTCGAAGGCGCTCGCGGGGTCGGTGGCCGGCGTCTCGGTCGGGATCGTCGACGGCGAGGCGCTGCTCGACCTCGAGTACACCGAGGACTCGAGCGCCGAGGCAGACATGAACGTCGTGATGACGGGCGACGGCCGACTTGTCGAGGTGCAGGCGACCGCCGAGGGCGCGCCGTTCACGCGCGAAGAGCTCGACGAGTTGCTGGACCTCGCGTCGGGAGGGATCGCGACGATCGCCGAAGCGCAGGAGGCGGCGTTTGCCTGACATCTCCTCGCTCGACGTCGCGTTCCGGCTGTTCCTCGCCGCGGTGCTCGGAGGTGCAGTCGGGTTCGAGCGCGAGGTGCGCGAGCGGGAGGCAGGACTCCGCACGCACGTGCTCGTGTCCGTCGGCTCCGCGCTCTTTTTCCTCGTTTCGGCCTACGCGTGGACGGACTGGAGCTTCTCGCAGCGCGAAGGCCTCATGTTCGACCCGACGCGGATCGCGGCGCAGATCGTCAGCGGCATCGGGTTCCTCGGTGCCGGCGCGATCATCCGGCAGGGGCTGTCGGTGCGCGGAGTCACGACGGCGGCGACGCTGTGGCTCGTCGCAGGCATCGGCATGGCATCGGGCGCCGGCTACTGGGAGGCGGCGGTGATCGCGACGGTCGGCGCGATCGTGACGCTCTGGCCGCTACGCATCGCCGCGCACCGCCTGCTGACGCGGTTTCGTCCCGAGGACGTCCAGCAAGTCGTCGTCGACCTCGCGCCGGGGCAGGGCGCTGCGCCCGTGCTTGGCGCACTCGAGGAGCTCGGCGGCACGGTCTCGCAGTTCCAGCTGTCGGAGAGCCGTAGCGGGCGCGAGCTCGTCGCGACCGTCGACTTCCCGGAGAAGCAGCAGGCCTCGAAGGTCGCGAGCCGCCTCGCCGAGCTCGAGCACGTGACCGGCGTCCGCTGGGTCGAGTAGGTGAGGGCCCGCCTCGCCTCGAAGAACGCGAACAAGCTCCGCGAGCTGAGGCACGCGCTCCCGGACTGGGAGCTGGAGCTGCTCGACGCGGACGGCTATCCGCCGGAGGAAGGCGAGACGTACTACGACAACGCCATCGCCAAGGCGCGCTTCGGCCGCGAGCACACGTCCGAATGGGTGCTCGGCGAGGACTCGGGGATCGAGGTCTCCGCACTCGGCGGGAGACCCGGTGTCGAGTCGGCGCGCTGGGCCGACGACGGGGTTGCGGCGCTGCTCGACGCGCTGAAAGGCGTCGAGGACCGGCGCGCGCGCTACGTCTGCGAGTTGGTCGCGCTCTCGCGGGACGGCGAGGAGCGGCGGGGCACCGGCACGGTCGAGGGGACGATCGCGCTCGAGCCACGTGGCAGCGAGGGCTTCGGCTACGACCCGATCTTCGTGCCCGACGAGGAGTCACGCACGGTCGCGGAGCTCGGGAACGGCTGGAAGCGAGACCACTCGCACCGCGCGCGCGCCGCACGGAGCTTGCTGCGCAAGTCGCGGATCCACTAGCGCGGATCCGCGACGCGCGAAGACCCCTAAAGGCGGCCGCCTTCGCGGCCGCTCGCGCAGCGAAGCTCACATGAGTCTCTAGGCAAGCCCGACGGGCTCTTCCTCGAGCTCCTCGCGACCGTAGGTTCGCCACCAGTTGAGCTCGGCGCCGAACACGAGCACGTTCGCCATCACGTAAAGCCACACGAGCAGGATCGCGGGCGAGCCGAACGCCTTCAGCACCGGGTTGATCTCCGCGTAGCGCAGGAAGACCGGCAGGATCTGGAACGACGTCTGGAGCAGCACGGACGCGAGGATCGCTCCGGGCAGCACGTCACGGATGCGGAGCCGCACGTTCGTGAGCACGTAGTACGCGGAGACGATGAACGCGAAGACGCCGAGCGTCGACACCACGACCGACAGCGCGTACGCGATCGTCGGGTTGTCGATGAACCACGGCGCCCAGTCCTCGAGGATCTGGACCCCGAACGAGCCGACGAGCAGCGCCACGAACAGCGTCACCAGCGAGCCCACGAGCAGCCCGAGCGCGAGGCCTTTCCCCTGAAGGAAGGGGCGGTTGGGCCGCCCGTAGACGATGTTGAACGCGGACTCGAGCACGCTGAAGAGCGAGAGCGCGGTCCACACCAGGAACGCCCCGCCGAGGATCCCGAGCGCGGTCGCGTTTTCGCGCACGGTGCGGACGAGGCGCACGATGTCCTCGATCGGCGTCTCCGGCAGCGCCTGCTTGATCTCGCGGACGAGGAAGCTCGACTCACTCGGTTGGCCGGTGAAGGCGAGGAGGGACAACGAGAGGAAGGTCAGCGGCACGAATGCGAGCAGCGCGAAGTACGCGATCATCGCCGCGAGATGGGTTCCCCGGTCGGCGAAGAACTTCTGGACGAGCTTCCTTTTTCGCCTGCGCACGGCGGCCAGTATCGTTCAGCGCCGTGACTGCTGAACAGGCCCTGGCGGATCTGACCGAGATCTCCTCGCAGGTGGAGGCGGCGGCCCTCTTCGACGCGAAGGGAGAGGTGGCCGCCTCGACGCTCTCCGACGGCGAACCGTTCGTGCGGGCCGTCCAGGACCTGCTGGCGGCGGCGGCAGAGGCCCGGCAGGGGTCGCTCAACCAGCTCGAGGCCTCAACCCTGGCAGGGAGTCTCTTCGTTGTGCGCGACGGGGACTCGTACATCGCGGCGACGACCGGACCGGAGCCGACGGTCGCGCTCGTCTTCTACGACCTGAAGACCGCGCTCAGGGCCGCTGCGCCCGAGGCCGCCAAGAAGAAGGCCGCGCCGCGCCGGCGCACGCCGAAGAAGAAGCCGGAGGCCGACGGCGATGCGGCGTAGGCTGCTCCCTCTGCTCGCGCTCCTCGGCGCCTGGGCCGCCGGGATCGCGCTGCTCCGCCGCACCGCGGGCGGGCGACGCGAGCGCGTCGACCTCTACTTCGAGGACGGCTCGATGCAGTCGCTCTCGGACGGGGCGCCCGAGGCCGCGCGCCTGCTCCCGCTCGCGCGGGCTGCGCTCACCGCGGCCCGCGGCGGATGAACGACGCCGAGCTCCGCGGCGCGCTCCGCGAGCACGCGTACCTCGAGGGCGACTTCGTGCTCCGCTCGGGCCGCCGCTCCCGCTACTACCTCGACAAGTACCGCTTCGAGACGCGGCCCGACCTGCTCCGGCCGATCGCCGAGCGTCTCGCGGCGGCGATTCGCGAGCACGCGCCCGAGGCGACCCTGATCGCGGGCCCGGAGTTGGGTGCGGTAGCGCTCGCGGCGGCCGCCTCGCTCGAGTCGGGGCTCCCGTTCCTGATCGTTCGGAAGCAGGCGAAGGACTACGGCACCTCCAACCGCCTCGAGGGGGTCTACGAGGAGGGCGCTCGCGTTTGCGTCGTGGAGGACGTCGTCACGTCGGGCGGGGCCGCCGTCGAGGCCGTCAAGGCGCTCCGGGAGGCCGGTCTCGAGTGCTCCACGGCGATCTGCGTCGTCGACCGCGAGGAGGGCGGAGTTGACGCTCTCGCCCGCCACGGGGTCCGTCTTTGGCCACTTCTTCGTGCGTCAGAGGTGCTGGAAACCGACAAAACCGCCGCAAAACCGCATGGTTAAGCCGTTTTCGTCCGATCGATTCGCTACGCTGACCCCCCGAACCCCGAGCGAACGACGAATGGAGGGCTGTTCGTGACCAAGCAGGAGTTTGTGGACAAGATCGCCGAGAGGGCGAACCTGGGGCGCCGGGACGCGCAGAACGCCGTCGACGCCATGCTCGACCAGATCACCGAGACGCTGAAGGGCGGCGGAGAGATCGCCTTCACCGGCTTCGGGAAGTTCTCGACGCAGCACCGGGCGGAGCGCATGGGGGTCAACCCGCGGAATCCGACGGAGAAGGTGACCATCCCCGCCTCCATCGTGCCGAAGTTCTCGGCCGGGAGCCAGCTCAAGACCGCAGTGCGCGGCCGCTAGGGATCGGCTCGACGCTCGGCCGGAGGGCCGCCGGGAGGCGGCCCTCCGCGTTTGTCGGCGTAGGCTCCGAGGTTGCGGCCCGGGCAGGCAGACGTCTCGTGCCCGCGGTGGTCGCGGTGGCCGAGCAGCCACGCCTTCGCGCCGCCGGGAACGAGCCGGCGCCGCACGTGCGCGAGCGACGCGAGCGCCGCCGGCGTCGGCCGCTCGAGGTCGAAGTGGCCCATCAGGCTGATCCCGACCGTGCCGAGGTTGTGGCCGAGCACGTGCGCACCCAGCCGGTCGACCGGGCGACCGTGGAAGATCCGGCCGCTCGGCGACACGACGAAGTGGTAGCCGACCGTCGCCCAGCCGCGCTCGAAGTGCCAGCGCTGGATCTCGCGCATGTGCGCGGCCTCTGCCTCGAAGCTCGTCCCGCCGATTCCCGACGTCGCGAACGCCGTGTGGTGCAGGACGAGGTGGTCGAGCGGGCCGCGCGCCGGTAGGGCCAGCCGCGTCGGCGCCGCGCCCCAGTGCGAAGCGGAGACGACTTGGGGCTCGGAGGGCGTGGTCGCCGTCGGGCGCGGAGCATACGCTTGGTCGGACCGATGGCGCAGGAGCTCCGCGTACAGACCGAGTTCGCGACGGCGGCGTTCTCCGACCGCCTCGCCGCCGCCGTCGAACGCAAGCGGAGCCAGCTCTGCGTCGGCCTCGATCCACGCGTCGACCTGTTCCCGGTGGAGCTGCGCGGGGAGGCGCCGGCCGAGGCGGTCGCACGCTTCTGCCGTGGCATCGTCGACGCCGTGGCGCCGTACGCGGTCGCGGTCAAGCCGCAGCTCGCCTTCTTCGAGGCGCTCGGGGCAGAAGGCATGCGCGCCTTCGAGGAGGTCTGCGCGTACGCCCGCACGGCGGAGCTGCTCGTGATCGTCGACGGCAAGCGGGCCGACATCGGGAGCACCGCGCGCGCCTACGCGGCCGCCTATCTCGAAGGCGAGGGCGGGCCGCTCGCCGACGCGCTCACCGTGAACCCGTATCTCGGGCGCGACTCGGTCGAGCCGTTCCTCGCGGCGTGCCGGCGTCACGCCGCAGGGATCTTCGTGCTCGTCAAGACCTCGAACGCGGGAAGCGCGGACGTGCAGGACCTCACGCTCTCCGACGGCCGTACCGTCTGGATGCAGGTTGCGGCGCTCGTCGACGAGTGGGGCGAGGAGCTCCTCGGGGAGAACGGGCTCTCTAGTGTCGGAGCCGTCGTCGGCGCGACCTTCCCGCGCGAGGTGGGCGAGGCGCGCAGGCTGATGCCGCGCTCGATCATCCTGCTGCCGGGAATCGGCGAGCAGGGCGGCACGCCGGCCGACGTCGCGCGCGCGTTCGCGAGCGGGCCTGCGAGCGCGCTCGTCTCTGCCTCGCGCTCGGTCATCTACGCGTATCGCTCGGGCAGCGCGGACTGGCGCGCCGCGGCGGGTGCAGAAGCGGCTCGGCTGCGCGCCGACGTCTGGGCCGTCTCCGGCTGGTGAACCGGCAGCTCGCGACCAGGCTCGCGGCACCTGCGGCGTTCCTCGCCGGCATCACCATCGCCGTCCTGCTCGTGCGCGCCGGCCTGAACGACGGCGAGACGACGACCGCAGCGCAAACGAGTGTGGCGACGACGACCGCGGCGACGACCGCGTCCACGCAGACGGCGACGCAGCCGACACCGGTCTTCGTCGCGGTGGAGTCCGGCGGCACGCTCGACCAGATCGCGCTCGACAACGACACGACCGTCGAGCGGCTGCTCCTGCTCAACCCCGGCCTGGACCCTACGGCGCTCCAGGTCGGCCAGCGGATACGCGTGAGGTAGCCTGAGCGGCCGATGGGACGCGCGCTCGCCGCCGTCGCCGCCGCGCTCGTCGTCGTCTCTTCGGCGAGCGCCGGGCCTCCCCCGGTCGTGGCGAGGGCGTACTTCGTGGAGAACGGTGCCACCGGCGAGGTGATCGCGCGCGAGAACGCGAACATCCGTTTGCCGATCGCGAGCATCACCAAGCTCATGACCGTGCTCGTCGCGCTCGAGCGGGTCGACGTCGATGAGGTGGTCATAGCGGGGCCGTCGGCGAGTGCGATCGGCGAGTCGACGATCAACCTGCGCGCGGGCGAGCGGATCTCTGTCGGCGACCTCGTGGAGGCCGCGCTCGTGCAGAGCGCCAACGATGCCGCGTGGGCGCTCGCGGCGCATGTCGGCAAGGGTGACGTGAACGCGTTCGTCCGCCTGATGAACGCGAAGGCACGCGTGCTCGGGCTGCGCCACACCCACTTCGTCCGTCCGGACGGCCTCGATGTGCGCGATCACGTCTCCAGCGCGCGCGACGTCACGCTGCTCGCCCGCGCCGCGATGCAGAACGAGACGATCCGGTCGATCGTCGACGATCGCACAGCGACGATCTCCGGCGGCCGTCGGCTCCACACATGGAACGATTTGCTCGGCTCGTTCCCGGGGCTGATCGGCGTCAAGACCGGTCACACCGACGCAGCCGGGTGGTCGCAGGTCGCGGCAGCGCGCGGCAGGGGTTTCGTGCTTTACGCGACGCTGCTCGGGAGCCCGACCCGCGCGCAGCGGAACACCGACCTCGCGGCGCTGCTGCGCTGGGGCCTCTCGCTGTATGCGCCGGTCGCCGTCGTCGACGAGACCCGCACGTACGCGCGCGCCGAGGTCGGCTTCGACTTCGAACCGGTCGAGCTCGTCGCGACGCGCTCGATCATCCGCTCCGCCCGGGTCGACCGCACGCTCCGCGAGCGGATCGTCGCAGCGACCGCGGTCGAGCTCCCGGTGCGTCGAGGGCAGCGCCTGGGCGAGGTTCGCGTCTACGACGGAGCAAGGCTCGTGGCGAGCTCGCCGCTCGTCGCCGCGCGCGCGGTCGAGCAGCCCGGTTTTACCGACCGCGCCTCCTGGTACGCGAGGCGGACCTTCTCCAACCTCTGGCCATGATCGTCACCGTCACCCTCAACGCCGCGCTCGACCGCACGCTGACGGTCCCGAATTTCCTGCAAGGCCACCGGCACCGCGCGAGCCAGGGCCTGACGCTCGCGGGCGGCAAGGGGATCAACGTCGCGCGTGCGCTCAAGCGGCTCGACGTGCCCGTCGTCGCGACGGGACTCGCCGGCGGTCGCACCGGCACGCGCATCGTCGAAGAGCTGACGGCCGAAGCCATCTTGAACGACTTCGTGCGGATCGCGGACGAGTCGCGGACGTCGACCGCGGTGGTCGACCCGATGAGCTCCTCGTTCACGGAGATCAACGAGTGGGGTCCCCACGTCGAGCCCGAGGAGCTCGAGCTGCTGCGCGAGAAGCTGCGCTATCTCGCCCGTGGAGCCGAGGCCGTCGTCTTCGCGGGCTCGCTGCCGCGCGGCGTCGCCCAGTCGTTCTACGCCGACGCGATTCGTGAGTTGAACCGAATGGGCGTGCGCACGGTGCTCGACACCGACGGCGAGCCTTTGCGTCTCGGGCTCGAGGCCGAGCCGTCTCTCGTCGCGCCGAACCAGCACGAGGCGGAGGCGCTCGTCGACCAGGAGCTCGAGGACGAGGACTTCCTGATGGCGCTCGACGCGATCGCCGATCTCGGCGCTCGCACGGTGCTGATCACGCTCGACAGCGGGTGCTACGGCCTGACGCGCGAGGAGCGGCCCGAGCAGCGCTTCCACGCGAGCGCTCCGAAGGTCGAGCCCGTGGCGGTCGCCGGCGCCGGGGACGTGCTGACCGCGGCGTTCCTCGCCACAAGGCTCGCGGGCCGGCCGTTCGCCGACTCGCTCCGCTACGCGGTCGCCGCGGCCTCAGCCTCGACGCTCGAGGTCGGAGCCGGGCGCTTCGAGCCGCGCGAGGCGGGCCGGATGTCCGCGCAGGTCGACGTGGGCGCCCTCGAGCGGGTGGAAACCTAAAAAAGGCCTGCACGCGCCCGTATCGAAGGGGGCTGCTCGGGCGTTGCACCATCGAGCCACCGAAAGGAGCCTGAAACCATGGGTATCTCCACAAGCCTGCTGTTGATCGCGGTCGGCGCCATCCTGATCTGGGCGGTCGACGTCTCGGTCAGCGGCATCGAGCTGGTCACGATCGGCTGGATCCTGCTCGTCGTCGGCGCGATCGGTGCGGTGCTCTCGCTCATTTTCTGGTCGAGCTGGGGCGGATATCACCGCGAGCGCGACGAGGCCGTCTACCGCTAGCCACGTCGTTTCGCGAACGACGGATGAGGGCGCGGATTCGTCCGCGCCCTCTCACGTTCTGCGCCGAAAAAGGGCCAGGCGCAAACTGCGAGCGTCCTGGGTGCGGTGGAGGCGGCAGCCGTTAGCGCCCGCCGTCAGCGCTGAAGGGGATGCGAGGAGGGGTGTCCAGCGCAATCGATCCCAGAGGGCCGACGCCCTGTGCGGATCGTGTTCGCGCCAGCGTGCGCTTCGGTTGTCGTCGGAAAGCGGTGGTAGGCTCAGATCCTTGGAAGGGCTGGAGCTCGGACGACTCGACCTCGAACGCCTCCTCTCGCTGGAGGCGAAGTTCGCCAAGGAAGGGCTCACCTTCGACGACGTCCTGCTCGTCCCGGGCGAGTCGGCCGTCCTCCCGAACGACGTCTCCACGAGGACACGCTTTACCCGCGGCATCTCGATCGAAGTGCCGGTCCTCTCGGCGGCGATGGACACCGTGACCGAGGCCCCGATGGCGATCGCGCTCGCACGAGAGGGCGGGATCGGCGTCGTGCACCGGAACCTCTCGATCCCCGAGCAGGTCGCCGAGGTCGACAGGGTGAAGCGCTCCGAGGCCGGGATGATCACTGAGCCGGTGACGCTGCCCCCGAGCGCGCTCGTCCTCGATGCGCTGGAGTTGATGGCGCGCTATCGCATCTCCGGCGTCCCGATTACCGATGCGGAGGGTTTGCTGGTCGGCATCCTCACGAACCGCGATCTGCGTTTTCAGCGCGACGAGACGCGGCCGGTCTCGGAGTTGATGACTGCGCGTGGACTCGTCACCGCGCCGCAGGGCACGACGCTTCGCGAAGCCGAGGAGATCCTGCACCGCCACAAGATCGAGAAGCTGCCGATCGTCGACTCCGACGGGCGCATCACGGGGCTGATCACCGTGAAGGACATCCAGAAGCGCGCGGACTATCCACTCGCCACGAAGGACGAGCAGGGACGGCTTCGCGTCGCCGCCGCCGTCGGTGTCGGGCCCGACGCGCTCGACCGTGCGGAAGCGCTCGTCGATGCAGGCGTCGACGCGCTCGTGCTCGACACTGCGCACGGGCACTCGCTGTCGGTGATCGAGATGGCGCGCAAGCTGAAGTCGGCGCTCGAGGTGGAGCTCGTCGCGGGGAACGTCGCGACCTCAGAGGCGGCCGAGGCGCTGATCGACGCCGGCGTCGCCGCGGTGAAGGTGGGCGTCGGGCCCGGGTCGATCTGCACGACGCGCGTCGTCGCGGGCGTTGGCGTCCCGCAGATCACCGCGATCTACGACTGCGCGCAGGTGTGCGCACGCCACGACGTGCCGCTGATCGCCGACGGTGGGATGACGTCCTCCGGTGACCTCGCGAAGGCGCTCGCCGCCGGAGCCGACGCCGCGATGCTCGGGTCGTTCTTCGCCGGAACCGAGGAGAGCCCCGGTGACGTGGTGATGGGCCAGGGCGAGCGCTACAAGGAGTACCGCGGCATGGGCTCGATCGGCGCGATGAAGGCCCGGGGGTTTTCGAAGGACCGCTACTTCCAGGGGGACGTCGAGGACGTCGAGAAGATGGTCCCCGAGGGGATCGAGGGGCGCGTCCCGTACAAGGGCCCGATGCGGAACGTGCTGTACCAGCTCGTCGGCGGCCTACGGCAGGCGATGGGCTACTGCGGCGCGGCCACGGTGGCGGAGCTGAAGGACGCGAAGTTTGTTCGGATCACCGGCGCAGGCCTGCGCGAGTCGCACCCGCACGACGTGACGATCACGAAGGAGGCGCCGAACTATCGGCGCTGAGGTCGTCCGGCTGCCGGTGGCCGAGCCGGCTCCGGAGGAGCGCCCCGTGCTGGTGCTCGACTTCGGCGGCCAGTACGCGCAGCTGATCGCGCGGCGCGTGCGCGACGCCCGGGTGTACTCGGAGCTCGTCTCGCACAAGGTGACGCCGCAGCAGATCCGCGCGCGGAACCCCTACGCGGTGATCCTGTCCGGGGGTCCCGCATCGGTGTACGCGGAGCACGCGCCCCGGGTCGATCCCGGCATCTTCGAGCTCGGCATCCCGACGCTCGGCATCTGCTACGGAGCGCAGCTGATGGCGCTCGACCTCGGCGGTCGCGTCGAGCGCACGGGCGCGTCCGAGTTCGGCAAGACCGAGCTTCGGGCGGATGAGAGCCAGCTGTTCCGCGACCTGCCGACAGAGCAGACGGTCTGGATGTCGCACCGCGACTCGGTCACCGCGCCGCCCGAGGGCGCGCGCGTCGTCGGAGAATCCCCGTCGACGCCAGTCGCCGCCTTCGAGGAGCCGGGGCGGAAGCTCTACGGCGTGCAGTTCCATCCGGAGGTCGTCCACACGCCGCACGGGCAGGACCTGCTGAAGAACTTCCTCTACGAGGTCGCGGGCGCGCCGCCCACGTGGACCCCTGCCGCGGTGATCGAGGAGCAGGTCGAGCGGATCCGAGCGCAGGTCGGGTCGGCGCGCGTGCTCTGCGCGCTGTCCGGCGGTGTCGACTCCGCGGTCGCAGCCCTGCTCGTGCACAAGGCGATCGGCGACCAGCTGACCTGCGTCTTCGTCGACCACGGCTTCATGCGCAAGGACGAAGCGCTGCAGGTCATCGAGACGTTCGAGAACCACTTCCACGTCCCACTCGTGCACGTGCAGGCGCAGCAGCGTTTCCTGGCCCGGCTTGCGGGGATCGCGGAGCCGGAGGACAAGCGCATGCGGATCGGAGAGGAGTTCATCCGCGTTTTCGAGGAAGAGGCGAAGCGGATCGGCAGCGTTCCGTTCCTCGTGCAGGGAACGCTCTACTCCGACGTGATCGAGTCCGGCGGCAGCGACGGCGTCGCCGCGACGATCAAGTCGCACCACAACGTCGGTGGCCTCCCGGAGTACATGGAGATGGACCTCGTCGAGCCGCTCCGAATGCTTTTCAAGGATGAGGTGCGCCGAGTCGGCGAGGAGCTCGGACTGCACGAGCGGATGGTGTGGCGGCATCCGTTCCCCGGCCCTGGGCTCGCGATCCGGATCATCGGCGAGGTGACGAACGAACGACTCGAGATCCTGCGGGAGGCCGACGCGATCTTGCTGGAGGAGATCCGCCGCGCGGGACTCTACCGCGAGCTGTGGCAATGCTTCGCGGTGCTGCCCGCGATCCGCTCCGTCGGCGTGATGGGCGACGAGCGCACGTACGAGTACCCGATCGTGATTCGCGCGGTCACGTCCGAGGATGCGATGACCGCCGACTGGGCGCGACTTCCATACGACCTGCTCGAGACGATCTCGTCTCGGATCATCAACGAGATCCCGGGCGTGAACCGCGTCGCGCTCGACCTCTCCTCGAAGCCGCCTGCGACGATTGAGTGGGAGTAACGGGGCTCGACCACGTTGTGATCGCGGTGACCGACTGGGAACGGTCGAATGCGTTCTACCGTGACGTCGTCGGCGCCGAGCTCGTCGAGCTGAACCGCGGGCGCTGGGCGTACCGCGTCGGCGACCAACAGTTGAACGTGCACGGCCCCGGCTCGACGCCCGATCCGGTCGCGCGGGATCCGGTGCGGCCCGGGAACAGCGACGTCTGCTTCGTGTGGAAGGGGACGGCCGAGGAGGCTGCGGAGCACCTGCGCGGCCAGGGGGTGGAGATCGTCGCCGGGCCGGTCGAGCGTCCCGGCGCACGCGACGGCGGCACGAGTGTGTACTTCCGCGACCCGGACGGCTCGCTGCTCGAGTTCATCGCGTACTGATCAGCGGATCGAGAAGCCGCTCAAACCCTCGGGCTCCTCGTCGTGCGCGTCGACCTGCACGACCTCTGCCCCGCGCGGGCCGCGGCTGCAGTACGTGACGAGCAGCTCGACTGCTTCGGGCGCTCCCTCGAAGACAGCCTCCACCGTGCCCTCGCGAGTGTTCCGCACCCAGCCGGCGACCCCGTGCTGCTCCGCGAGCCGCCGCGTCGAGTCGCGGAAGAAGACGCCCTGAACGCGCCCGTGGACGACGACTCGCCTCCTGACCGCCACAGACGAATTCTGACCCGCAGACCCGGAATCAGCGGGTGACGTCGTGGAACGCGAAGCGCGGGTAGCGCGCGCGTACTCCGTCGACGTAGACCGCTAGACGGTCCGCGAGTTGCGCATCTTTGAGCTCGAGCACGTTTTCGGCGTTTCGTTCGCCCGACCGAGAGAGGTTGTAGCTCCCGAGAAACACCACGTCGTCGGCGACGGTCAGCTTGGCGTGCATGAAGTTGTGAAGGCCGCCGCCGGGGCGCCATGGCTCTGAGCGCTTGCCTGAGAACTGCCCCCGCATCACACGCTCGAGAAGCGGAAGCTTCCACGCGACATTGCCGTTTTGCCTCCACTGGTGGATCACGCCGTGCACTTGCGGCTGGTCGACGCACCCGGCCAGGTCGAGCTCACCTTCGGAAACGACCTGGGCGAGGATCGACAGCACCGGTGCTGCCGTGATCACCGGCGAGCAGATGCGCACCCGCCGTCGGGCGCTCGCGATCGCCTTGGCGATCCGAGTCGAGAGTGCCTCGCCGTAGCCGGGCGTGAACCACGCGCGCACCTCCCGGTCGCCGATCCGAAGCGGGTTCGGCGAGACCCGTCCGGTCTGCTCGACCGCGCGTGTCGTCCAGAGCTCGCCAAAGTTCTCTGCGTAGCGGGCCGCGAAAGGCGCTGAGCCCACGATCGCGACGACGTTCTCCTGACGGGTGAACGAGTCGTCGGTCCAATTCATCGACCCGGTCCACACGGTCTCCCCGTCTCGCACGACGTACTTGTGGTGCATCAGGTCGGGGACGCCCGCGATCGCGCGGGCGGGCACGTCGAACGACGCAATGAGTTCGGCATCGGGCTCCGCGGGCGGTGGAACCGGGATCGGGTTCCGGTGGTCGAGGTTGTAGAGGAAGCGGACCGCGACACCGCGCGCGGCGGCCGCGCGGATCGCCTCGCGTATTCGCGGGGCATGCGCGGGACCGACGTGCAGGTCGTAATGGGCGAAGTCGAGCGTTCGTCGTGCGCCGCCGACGAAGTCCTCGATCCAGCCCACCACGTCCTCCCCCGACTGGCCGCCATCGGTCAAAGTGCGGATCTCCAGCATGGGATCGCGGTTCGTCAAGGAGCTTGCTTCTGCCCAGATCGGGGCGACTTACAACCAGTACGCCGACTCAACTCTGCGCCGGCGCCGCCTCGCGGACTACCTCTCGGCGCGCCGCGATGCTCCTCTGCTGCTGGTTGGTGAGGCAGCGGGCTATCGCGGGGCGCGCGTTTCTGGGCTCGCGTTCACGTCCGAGCGGCTGCTGACCGGTGCCGGGCCGGCCGAGATCAGCGCGACGATCGTCCATCGGACCCTCGCGGAACTCGGGATCGTCGACGACGTCGTTCTCTGGAACCTCGTCCCGACGCACCCGCACCAGCCGGGTGAGCCGCAGTCGAACCGGCGGCCGACCTACGCGGAGATCACCGCGGCCGGCCGGTTCGTCGAGGAGCTCGCGACGGGTCGACGCGTGATCGCGGTCGGGCGACTCGCTGAGCGAGCTCTGGGGGCGCCCTACGTGCGTCACCCCTCGCACGGTGGCGCGACCGCCTTTCGTGCGACGCTTTCGGCATGCCTCTGAACGTCCGGCGCAACACGATCCTGCTCGCCGCTGCGCTCGCGGTCAACTCGTGCCTGCTCCAGCTCGTGGCCGCCGTCAGCGCGCTCACGTTCGTGCAGATCACGGGGATCGAAGGCCTGCTCGGACTCGGTCCGGCGATCTTCCTCACATCCGCTGGGCTGGTCGCGCTCCCCGCGGGTCGCGCGATGGATCGGTTCGGCCGTGTGCCGGTGATCGCCGCCGGCTTCCTGATCGCGTCGCTCGGCTGCTCTCTCGTCGCGCTCGCGACGCGCACCGACTCGACGGTTGCGGTGATCGCCGGGATGGCGCTTACCGGAGCGGGCGGTGGTGTCGCGCTACTCGCGCGCACGGCTGCCGGTGACATGTACCCGCCGGAGCGCCGCGCCCGCGGAATCTCGTACGTGCTCTTCGGCTCGGTGTTCGGAGCGATCCTCGGGCCCGCCATCTTCGCGCCGCTCTTCTCCGGCAAGGAGCTCGAGCCGGACGCGCTCACGCTCCCCTGGCTTGTCGCGGCAGGCCTGGCGCTCGTCGCCTGCGCGATCAGCCTCTTCATCCGTCCCGATCCGAAGCGGATCGCGGAGCAGCTCGGCGCACACGCGAGCGAGCCGCAGCCGAGCGCTGCGCCCCTCGGGGAGCTCCTGCGCCGGCCCGGCGTCGTGCCGGCGATGATCGCCGCGCTCGCGAGCTTCGCCGTGATGGTCTCCGTGATGAACCTCACGGGCTACGTCGTCGTGCAGCACCATCATCAAGCGCAGGAGGACGTCTTCCCGATCGTCGGCGCGCACGTGCTTGGCATGTACGCACTCGTGCTCTTCGTCGGGCCGCTGATCGACCGGATCGGCCGCGGCGTCTCCCTCTACTCGGGCCTCGTGCTGATGGCCCTCTCCTGTATCGGGCTGACCTGGTTCGAAAGCGTGCTCGAGACGGCGGTGCTGCTCTTCGTTCTCGGGCTCGGCTGGAACCTCTCGTTCGTCGCGGCGACGGCGCAGCTCGCCGACCGCGCGGTGCCGGCCGAGCGGGGCAAGCTGCTCGGCTTCAACGACCTCCTGTCCGCGCTGACGGGGGCGGCCCTGGCTCTGCTCGGGGGGCTCGCGTTGGACGCGCTCGGGGTGTCGGCGCTGGCCATCGGCGCCACCGTTCTCGTGCTCCTGCCGCTGGTCCGTCTCATCCGCCGCGGGGAGCCCCCTGCTACAATCGCCGCCCGGCGGACCTAGCTCCGTCGTCTTTTCATGAGCGCAAAAACCTACACCGCAAAGCCCGGCGAGATCGAGCGCCGCTGGCACGTCGTGGACGCCGAGGGCCAGACCCTGGGCCGTCTCGCGACTCGGATCGCCGACGTGCTCCGCGGTAAGGACAAGCCGGTCTACACGCCGCATGTCGACACGGGCGACTTCGTCATCGTCGTGAACGCGGAGAAGATCACGGTCACGGGAAAGAAACTCGACGACAAGATCTACTACCGGCACTCTGGGTACCCGGGCGGGATCAAGCAGCGCACGCTGCGCGAGCAACTCGAGCGGCGTCCCACCGAAGTGCTGCGCGTCGCGGTGAAGGGGATGCTGCCCAAGAACAAGCTCGCCGCACGCCAGCTCGTGAAGCTGAAGATCTACGCGGGCCCCGAACACCCGCACGCCGCGCAGGACCCGAAGCCGCTGGAGGTCAAATAGTGGCGACTCCCGCGCAGTACCGGGGTACCGGCAAGCGCAAGACCTCGGTCGCGCGCGTGATCCTGCGTCCGGGCGACGGCACGACGTGGTTCAACGGGCGCACGATCGAGGACTACTTCCCGCGCGACACGCATCGCAAGATGGTGCTCGCACCGCTCAAGGTCGCGGGTGTCGAGGGGACCTTCGACCTGCGCGTCCGCGTGCACGGCGGCGGGCCCTCCGGTCAGGCAGGTGCGACGCGCCACGGGATCGCGCGCGCGCTCGTCGAGGCCGACCCGGAACTGCGCGTTCCGCTGAAGCGCGAGGGCTTTTTGACGCGCGATGCTCGCATCGTCGAGCGCAAGAAGGCGGGCCTGCACAAAGCACGTAAAGCGCCTCAGTTCTCTAAGCGCTAAAAGCTGCACTTTTAGCGCTTGATGGGCCGCAGTACTTTTTCGTTCCCTGTTGCTCACGGCGCGGCACAGCCGCGCCTCCGCGGCGAATGGCTACCGTCTCCCGGCTGTGGCTAGGAAGTATTTCGGGACAGATGGCGTTCGCGGGGTCGTCGGTGAATTCTTGACCGAGGAACTCGTGGAGCGGCTCGGCAAGGCTTCGACGCTCTGGGTGGGCGACGACGCGCGCATCTTCATCGGGCGCGACACCCGCGCTTCCGGGCCCGGGCTCGAGCAGGCGTTCGCGCGCGGCG
>JACCTU010000099.1 GCA_013812235.1 Actinomycetota bacterium
GGCGTTCGCGTCGCTCCTGGTCGACCATTTCGGCTGGGTCGGTTTCGAGGAGAACCCGATCACGCCCGGCCGCCTGCTGGGGATCGCGCTCGTCGCAGCGGGCGTCGCGCTCGTCAGGTTCTTCTAGTGCGCTTCCGCCGACGAAGAGCTCGGCGTACGCGGCAGGGTCCTTCGCGAGCTGATCCACGGGCACCGTGGCGCGCGAGAAGAAGTGCGGCTTCTTCGGATGTGACACGTAGATGTCGGGGTGCGCGTCGAGGTGCGCCCAGAGCGAGGTCGTGCCGGACTTGGCGGCGCCGACGACGAAGAGGTTCGGGCCGGTCGCGTCGACCGATGCCGTCGCGTTCATGGTTCCAGCTTGCTCACGCCGACCGTTCGCGTTCGAGCACCTTCTGTGCCAGCCGGTCGAGTGCCTGGACCGCCAGCTCCAGGTGCTCCGGCTTCGTGTCCTCGAGCTTCGTGTGCGAAAGGCCGCGGAGGCTCTGCACGAAGAGCATCACGGTCGGGATGCCGGCGCGCGCAACTTCCGCCGCGTCGTGCAGCGGGCCGCTCGGCAGACGGTGAGACGTACTCGCGACCTCGTGGATCGACTCGTCGGCGAGGTCGATCAGCTCGGCGTCGAAGAGGATCGGCTCGATGCTCCAGATGCGCGCCCATTCGACCTCGAGGTCCTCTTCCTGCGCGAACCGCTCCGACGCCCCCTTCGCGAGCCGGAGCAGCTCCGCGAGCGAGCCCGCGTCGAGATGCCGCTGGTCGAGCAGCTGCTCGGCCGTCTCGACGACCGACGTGACGATCCCGGGCTTCGTCACGACGCCGCCCGAGGTGCAGACCGCGCCAGCCCCGACCTGCGCCGCGATCGGGCGGATCTCGAGCGCGAGCTTCGCGGCGCCCGCGAGCGCGTCGCGGCGCGTGTCCATCGGCGTCGAACCCGCGTGCGCAGCCTGGCCGCGCCACGTGATCAGGTGCCGCTCGACGCCGAAGGTGCCGAGGACGACACCGAGCGGCAGATCCATCGACTCGAGCACGGGGCCCTGCTCGATGTGCAGCTCGAGATAAGCGAACGCGTTCTCGAGCTGCTTCCGCGCGTCGAGCGCGCGGTCGAGATCGACGCCGTGCGCCGCAATCGCGTCGGGCAGCGTGACGCCGTCTGCGTCCTTGCGCAGCCGCAGCTCGTCCTGGTCGCTCATCGAGCCGGCCGCGGCGCTCGAGCCGAAGAGCGAGCGGCCGAAGCGCGCGCCCTCCTCGTCGGCCCAGTTGACGAGGCGGACAGTGAGCGGCGGCTCGCCTTCCTCGGCAAGACGGCGCAGGACCTCCACGCCGGCCAGCACGTTCAGGCAGCCGTCGAGCCAGCCACCGTTCGGAACCGAGTCGATGTGGCCGCCGATCAGGAGCGCCCGGTCGGAAGCACCTCGCAGCGTGAACCACTGGTTCCCCGCTTCGTCGGTCTCCTCCTCGACCTCGGTCCCGGCCAGCTTGCCGCTCAGCCACTTTTTGGCCTTTGCCCAGGTGTCCGTCCACGCGACCCGCTGGGCGCCGTCGTCGTTCCCGGTCAGCTCTCGGAGCTCCCGGAGCTCCTCGACGGTTCTGCTTGGCGTCAGCGGCACGGCCTGGGAGGATAAACCGGTGCTCCGCAAGGGTGGAACGCTGCTCGCGGTGCTCGCGGTGCTCTGGGGTCTCTGGGAGGGCTTCAAGTGGCTCGGCGAGGCCACCGAGCTTCGGCTCGGCACGTTCACCGTGACGGACCTGACGATGCCGCACCTGCACGACATCGTCGGACAGCTGTTCGAGCCCTCACGGACGAACGGGCCGCTCCTGATCGAGGTGCTTTGGGACGCCGCGCTCTTCACCGCGAAAGAGGCGGCGGTCGGGTTCGTCCTCGGCGCGGCGATCGGGTTCGCGATCGGCGTCGTCCTCCACCACTCTCGCCTGCTGCAGCGCGGACTGCTCCCGTACATCGTCGCGTCGCAGACGATTCCGATCCTCGCGATCGCGCCGATGGTCGTCGTCTGGACCGGCTCGCGCGGGACACCCGCGTGGCTCTCGGTCGCGATCATCGCCGCGTACCTGACGTTCTTCCCGGTCACGATCAACACGCTGCGCGGGCTCGACTCCGCAGACCCGCGCGCGCTCGAGCTGATGCGCTCCTACGCGGCGGGCAAATGGTCGGTGCTCTGGAAGCTGAAGGTGCCGGCGTCGCTGCCCTACCTCTTCGTCGCGTTCAAGATCTCGGCGACCGCGAGCGTCGTCGGGGCAATCGTCGGCGAGCTTCCGTCGTCGATCCAGGACGGCCTCGGCGGCGCGATCCTCAACTTCAACCAGTACTACCTCAGCTCGCCTCCCAGCCTCTGGGCGACGAACCTCATCGCCGCGCTGCTCGGCATCTCGTTCTTCGCGATCGTCGCGATCGTCGAGCACTTCGTCGTCCGCCGTGCTCCGGAGCACGTGGCGTGAGCGCCGCCGCCGTCTCGCTCAGGAAGGTCGGCAAGACCTTTGCCCGCGGCGAGGTGACCGCCGTGGAGGAGATCGACCTCGACGTGCAGCCCGGCGAGTTCATCTCGCTGATCGGCCCGTCCGGCTGCGGCAAGTCGACGCTGCTCCGGATCGTCGGCGACCTGATCCAGCCGAGCTCCGGCGAGGTCGTCGTGAACGGCAAGAGCGCGAACCAGGCGCGGCGCGACGGCGACTACGGGATCGTTTTCCAGGACGCGGTGCTCTACGACTGGCGCACGGTCACCCGCAACATCGCGCTGCCGCTCGAGATGGCCGGGTGGGACCGCTCGAAGCGCGACGCGCGCGTGAAGGAGATGGTCGAGCTCGTCGAGTTGACCGGCTTCGAGAAGCGGCACCCGTGGGAGCTCTCGGGTGGGATGCAGCAGCGCGTCGCGATCGCGCGCGCTCTCTCCTTCTCGCCGGCGCTGCTACTGATGGACGAGCCGTTCGGCGCGCTCGACGAGATGACCCGCGAGCGGTTGAACGGAGAGCTGCTGCGGATCTGGGCGGAGACGGGCTGCACCGTCCTGTTCGTCACGCACTCGATCGCGGAGGCGGTCTTCCTCTCGACGCGCGTCGTCGTGATGTCGCCGCGACCCGGACGAATCACCGAGATCATCCCGATCGACCTCCCGCAGCCGCGCACGTACGAGACGCGGGAGGAGCCGCGGTTCTTCGAGCTGGTCACGCAGCTGCGCGAGGCACTGCACGGTGGATCGGAGCGCGAGCCGTCGCTGCGCGCGGCGGAGGCCGAATGAGCGTCATCGCGACACCCGTCGCCGGCGAGCGGCTGCTCGGACGCACGATGCGAGGCGCCCGCTCATGGCTGCCGGCGGTCGCCGTGCTCCTGCTCGGGCTCGGGCTCTGGGAAGGGCTCGTCGCCGCGCTCGACGTCCAGCGCTTCCTCCTGCCCCCGCCGAGCGACATCGCGCGAACGTTCTGGGACGAACGCGACGCGCTCTGGAGCGCGGGCTGGTACACGTTCAAGGAGGCGCTCGGCGGGTTCCTGATCGGCTGCTCCGCGGGCATCGCCGTCGCGCTCGTGCTCGCCCGCTGGCGCGGGCTCTCGTCGGCGATCATGCCCTACGCGATCGCCGCGAACGCCGTCCCGATCATCGCGTTCGCCCCGATCACGAACCAGTGGTTCGGCGTGCTGAACCCGCTCTCGAAGATGGCGATCGCTGCAGTCCTCTGCTTCTTCCCCGTGCTCGTGAACGCGTTGCGTGGGTTGACCTCGGTCCACCCCTCCTCGATCGAGCTGATGCGCTCGTATGCGGCGGGCGAGGTCGAGATCTTCCGCCGCGTGAGGATCCCCAACTCGCTGCCGTTTCTCTTCTCGGCATTGAAAGTCGCGAGCGTCCTCGCGATGATCGGTGCCGTGGTCGGGGAGTACTTCGGCGGGACGCAGGAGGCGCTCGGCGTCCAGATCCGCAACTCGGCGGCGCTCTTCGCCTTCGAGACGGCGTGGGCGGCGATCCTCGTCGCGAGCATCCTCGGGATCAGCTTCTATCTGGCGATCGTGCTCCTCGAGCGCCTGACCATGGGATGGCATCCGTCCGCCCGAGCGGCGGAGTGACGAAAGGAGAGGGATGAAAGGTCGTACGACGTGGTTCTTCCTCGCAACGCTGCTCGCCGCGGCGATGCTCGCGCTCGCCGCCTGCGGCGGCGACGACGACGACGGGGGGGCGGCGGACACCGCGGGGGGGCAGAAGGACAAGGTCACGCTCCAGAGCAAGTGGGTCCCGCAGGCACAGTTCGCGGGGTACTACGCGGCACTGGCGAAGGGGTACTACGACGAGGAGGACCTCGACGTCACGATCAAGCCCGGCGGGCCCGACATCACGCCCGAGCAGGTCGTCGCGAGCGGCGGCGCCGAGTTTGGAATCGACTGGCTCCCGTCTCTCCTCGCCACGCGCGACAAGGGCGGCGACATCGTCAACATCGCCCAAGTCTTCGCCCGCTCCGGCATGACCGAGGTGACGTGGAAGGACAGCGGGATCGAGAGCGTCGCCGACATGAAGGGCAAGAAGGTCGGCGTGTGGTGCTGCGGTAACGAGTTCGAGCTCTTCGCAGCGCTGACGAAGAACGGGATCGACCCCAAGAACAAGGACGAGGTCACGATCGTCAACCAGCCGTTCGACATGAGCCTCTTCGTCTCGAAGCAGGTCGACGCGGCGGCGGCGATGACGTACAACGAGCTCGCACAGGTGCTCGAGCAGAAGAACCCGGACACGGGTGAGCTCTACACGCTCGACGACCTCAACGTGATCACGATGGAGGACGCTGGCACCGCGATGCTCGAGGACGGCGTGTTCGTCCGCGGCGACTGGATCGCCGACGAGGCGAACCAGGACATCGCGACGCGCTTCCTGAAGGCGAGCTTCCGCGGGTGGATCTTCTGCCGCGACAACGCCGAGGAGTGCCTGCAGATCGTGCTCGACAACGGCCCGACGCTCGGGGAGGG
>JACCTU010000134.1 GCA_013812235.1 Actinomycetota bacterium
CTCGCGCACCTGACCGCCCGCGCCGGGCCGTCGAAGGTCGCGAGGAAACCGTCGCCCGCGGTGTCGATCTCGCGACCCCGGTGGCGCTCGAGCTCGCCGCGGACGAGTGCGTGGTGTCGCCCGAGGAGATCGCTCCACCCGCGGTCACCGAGCGCAGCCGCGCGATCGGTCGAGCCGACGATGTCGGTGAACAGCACCGTCGTCAGCACGCGATCGGGTTCCGGGTCGGGCCGCGTGCCGGTCAGGAACTCCTCGATCTCGTCCGCGAGGCGATCGACGTCGCCCGCAACGATGACATGCTCGTCACCGGGGAGTTCGACGAAGCGCGCGCCGGGGATCCGCTCCGCGATGTAACGTCCTTCCTCGACGTTCACGTCGCGGTCGCCGGTCCGATGGAGGATCAAGGTCGGAACGCTGACCGTCGGTAGGACAGCGCGCACGTCGATCCGGCTGTTCATTCGCAGCAGCGCGGCGGCAGCGCGCGGGCTCGCGCCGTTCCGCAGCCAGCCTCGCAGCCATCGTTCGAAGTCGGGATCGTCGCGTTTGCTCGGCGCGTAGTAGCCGAGGTCGACGTCGGCCCATCCCCCTTCCTCGAGCGCGCGTGCGGTGGCCTCGCGGTTCTCCGCTGTGGGCGCCCACGGATAGTCGTCGCTCCGCAGCCGTTTTGCGAAAGCCGCCTGCATCACGAGTGCTCGGACCCGCTCCGGGTACGTCGCTGCGAAGAGCATGCACATGTTGCCGCCCTCCGAGTGTCCGAAGAGCGCGGCCCGCTCAGAGCCGACTGCATCGAGCACGGCGCGAACGTCGTCCATCCGCTGCTCGAGCGTGGGCAGCCGGTCGAGTGGCACCGGGTCGGAGGGCCCGGTGCCGCGCTTGTCGAAGAGGATCAGCCGCGAGAACGCCGCGAGCCGCCGCAGGAAGTGGGCGAACGGCGGGTACGTCCACATGTACTCGACGTTCGAGGTCCAACCCGGCACGTAGACGAGGTCGAGCTCACCCTCGCCGATCGTTTGGTACGCGATGTTGACGTCGCCGCTCCGCGCGTACTGCGTCTCCGGGAGGTCCACGTCCGTCAACGCGGCTCGCGCACGACGGAGTACCTCGCGGCGGCGAAGTCGACGTTCCGCGCCAGCTTCTCCAGCCGCAGCTCGAGCCGGCGCGGCAGCAACGGCGCGCCCGCCCCGAACGTCACGGGCGCGATGTAGACGATCACCTCGTCGAGCAGCCCGGCGTCGGCGAACTGGCCGACGAGGTCTCCCCCGCCGACGATCCAGACGTTCCGCTCACCGGCGGCGCGAACCATCTCCGCGTGCACGGGCGCGACGTCGCCGCTCGCGAACTCGATCTTGGCGTCCGGCACGACCTGCAGCTTCCGGTGCGTGAAGACCCAGCACGGGACGTCGTACGGCCACTTCCACTCCGACGGGTCCTTCCCCTTGAACTCGTGGTCGAGGATCCACGCGTAGGTCGTCGACCCCATCGCGAGCGCGCCGACACCGGCGATGAAGTCCGCATAGTTCAGCGGCCCGCCGCGCTCCTGGTTCCGCGTGAACAGCCAGTCCAGCGAGTTGTCCGGGTCGGCGATGAAGCCGTCGAGGGTGGTCGCCGTGTAGTACTGCGTGAGGCTCACGATGCGTCGCCGCCGAGAAGCCCGGCCTCGGCCTGCTCGAGCGGTGCCTGGAAAACCATGGTCGGATCATAGAAACGAGAGACCGATGAGTTTCGGTGAGCTCACAGGTCTTATGTCTCGAACCCTCGAGGAGGACTGCCAGCCATGACGTCATCGAAAAGCGAGCGCGAGCTCGCAGGGAGGTGCGAATGCGGGGCGGTTCGCTACGCAGTCGCAGATGCGTTCCTGTACGCGGCGAACTGCCACTGCTCTGCGTGCCGGGCAGGGACAGGCTCGGCGTTCAAAGCATTTGCCGGCATCGAGCGGGAGAAACTCGAGATCACCGAGGGCCACGATCGACTACTCGTCTTCGGAGAGCCGGACGACAACCACACGCGTTGCCGAACGTGCGGCTCACTCCTGTTCTCCGTCGTACGGAGCGGGGAGTACGTGCACGTCGCCATGGGATCGCTCGTGGACGCTCCCTCGATTCGTCCCACGAAGCACATCTTCGTCGGCTCCAAAGCAGCATGGTTCGAGATCACGGACGACCTGCCGCAACATGACGAGTACGCGACGTAGCCGCGGGACGTTACGGCCAGCGCGGCTCGCGCGGAGCCGCCGGCTCGAGCGAGACCCAGTCCTCGCGCACTGGGGCGAAGACGTCGAGCACGACGGCGCCCTCCGGGCCGGCCGTCGCTTCGTGCGGCACGTTCGACGGGATCGTCCACGTCTCCCCCGGCCCGAGCTCTCGCGTCTCGTCGCCGATCCGGAACGTCATCTTGCCGCTGATCACCATCCCGAGCTGCTCGTGCTCGTGGTGATGCTCCCGCGCGACCGCGCCGGGATCGAGCTCGACGACGCCGAGCGACAGCCGCTCGCCGCTGATGACGCGCGCGGTGATCCCGTCCCAGATCTGGCGGAGCGGAAGCTGGCGGATGTCGTCGAAGCCGGCCACGACGGGATTATCGCAGCGGGTCAGCCTCCGCTCAGGGCGTCGACCGCCGCGTCGACGTCGTCCTCGGTGTTGTAGACGTGAAACGAGACCCGCAGGCCGCCGGCGCGCGTCGCAGCTTGGATTCCCGCCGCGCGAAGTCGCTCGTCGGCCCCCTCGACGGCGAGCGAGACGATCGCCGTGTTCGACGGCTCGAGGCCGACGCCGGCGCGGAAGCGATTCGCGAGCCCCACGTCGTGCGCGTGGATGTGCTCGAGGCCGATCGACTCGAGCAGCTCGATCGCCGGTGCGGCGCCGACCCACGAGAACCACGCCGGCGATGTGTCGAACCGGCGCGCGTTCGAGGCCAGCCGCGGCGGCAGCCCGTAGTACGACCCGAACGGATCCTCGCCCGCGTACCAGCCCGCATGCACGGGCGCCGTCAACTCGCGGACGCGCTCGCCGAGGTAGGCGTACGCCGTCCCTCGCGGCGCCAGCAGCCACTTGTAGCCGGAACACACGACGACGTCGAACAGGCTCGCGTCGAACGGCAGCCACCCGCACGCTTGAGTTGCGTCGACGACGGTGAGCGCGCCGACCGCGCGCGCGGCAGCGCCGATCGCGAGGAGATCGGCGACCGCGCCGTTCGACGACTGGACGGCGCTGAACGCGACCACGTCGACGGGGTCGTCGATCGCGTCGGCAAACGTCGCGAGCGGCGCCTCCGAGACCGCGACTCCTCGGTGTGCCTGCGTCGTCCAGGGGAAGACGAGCGAGGAGAAGTCGCCCTCGGGAGCGAGCACGGACGCCCCGTCCGGGATCGAAGCGGCCACGAGGCCGACCAGCTCCGACGTCGTCGCGCCGACGGCGACGTCGGCCGCGTCGACCGAGCTCAGCCGCGCGAAGCACGCCCGCGCCCGCTCGGTGCTCTCGCACCACGGCTCCCAGCTGACACGCCCAGTTCGCCAGTCGTCGAGCGCCACCTCCAGCGCCTCAAAGGCCCGGCGCGGCGGCAGGCCGTAGCTCGCGGTGTTGAGGAAGACTCCATCCGGCTCCCACTCGTGCACGTGGCGATTCTCCCGTACCGTGGGCTACAGTCGGCGAGTGGCAGTCACGCCCGAGACTCGCCGATGGAACGACGTCTTCGCGGCCCGCACGGGCGGGGACGTGGGCGAGGGGATCGCCGCCATCCTCGCGCTGCTCGGCCTGCCCGACCTGATCTCGTTCGCCGGCGGCTTTCCCGACCCGAAGACCTTCCCGCGCGAGCGCGCGTCAGCCCTGCTCGCGGAATTCGCGGCGGCCGGCGAGGCGAACGCGTTCCAGTACGCGCCCACGCGCGGGCTCGCAGGGCCGCTCGACGCCGTCGGCTCCCGGCTCGACGCAACCCAGGGGCGGCGGCCGGACCACGGCGAGCTGCTGATCACGAGCGGCGCGATCGAGGGCCTCGAGCTCGTCGCCAAGACGTTCCTCGACCGCGGCGACCTCGTGGCCGTCGAGGGGCCGACGTACCTCGGCGCGATCATGGCGTTCCGCGGCTACGGGGCCGACCTCGTCGCCGTGCCGATGGATGAGAACGGGCTGCAGGTCGACGAGCTGGAGCACAGGCTCGCCGCGGGCATCAAGCCGAAGCTCCTCTACACGATCCCCGACCACCAGAACCCCGCCGGCGTGACCATGGCCGCCGAGCGGCGAGAGCTGCTCGTCGAGCTCGCGCGAGGGCACGGGTTCCTGATCGTCGAGGACGTCGCCTACCGCGAGCTCTCCTTCGACGGCGACGCGCTGCCGAGCCTCTGGAGCCTCGGGCCGGACGTCACCGTCCAGCTAGGCACGACGTCGAAGACGTTCTTCCCCGGCGTGCGGCTCGGGTGGGCCGTCGGGCCGGCGGAGATCTCAGCGCAGCTCGTCAACGCGAAGCAGAACACCGACCAGTGCGCCGGCGCGCTCGGTCAGCGGCTCTTCGAGGAGTACGTGCGCCGTGGCTGGATCGAGGAGCAGCTCGTGCAGTCGCGCGCGCTCTACCGGCGCAAGTCGGAGCGCATGCTTGCGGCACTCGAGCGCTTCATGCCGCCCGGCA
>JACCTU010000192.1 GCA_013812235.1 Actinomycetota bacterium
ACGGAACCGTGGCCGCGAGCAGAAACGCAGCGATCCCCTGCCGCACTGATTGCTCGTCGTAGAACGACGCGATCTCGGCGGCAGGGTCGCCGGTCGAGGGGGTCGAACCGGAGAAACCGACGACTACGACGAGCATGAGTACGACGAACGCAACGCCGCTAAGCGGCAACCATCTACTTGCCAAGAAAGACCTCCTCGGGAGTGGCGCGACCTTCGCGCGACTATGACCTTTGAACCGGACAACACCGATCCGTGCCGCCTCCGGCGTGCTGGCCGATGGGGCTGTAGCTCCGAGCACGCACCACCGTGCTTCTGCTTCCGCTCGAGCACTTGCTACTCCGCGCGGCTAACCAACACCTGAGAGTCCAGACCTTGGGCAAGTTCGCCGCGAGCGCGATCGCAGGACTGAGCTGGGCGACGATCTCCGCGTGAGAACGGTGTGCGAACACAAGCTTGACCACGAGCGTCCACCCGCGGGTCACGTCTCGCCCTCTGATCTCTCATCGGTTTGCGGGATTTTCGTGGCCGATCTTGCCCGTGCTGAACCCGCGCTCCCCTCCCCGGAACCTGACTGGTAAGGAGGGGGTCGACGGTTCGAGTCCGTCAGAGGGCTCTGCAAAGGCCCCGCAAAACGGGGTCTTTTGTATTCGGGCCGGCCTGCACTTCTCCCGTCCGCTCGGGTGTGGAAAGCGTTTTGGAAAAACGGGTCTTTCAGCCTTCGTCCACCCACGGCCTCATGGGAGCGTGCGGTCAACGATCGAGCTATGTTCGACGGGCACTCAGAAATGGGCCAGGGTCGCGAAGACCCACGCGTGCCCGCGCTTCCCTTGTAAGGAGGGGGTCGACGGTTCGAGTCCGTCAGAGGGCTCTGCGAAAGCCCTGCAAGTAGGGTCTTGTTGTCTGCAATGACGAGATCTGGGTTCTTCGCGGGTACGAGACGGGTACATGTTGAAACGAGCGGGCACTCGCGGGCACGCGCGATCAAGCGCGACCCGCGCCGGGGTATGGTCGCACCTTCGGCACGAGGACCCTGCGCTCGCGCGCCGAGCTTTCCTCGACTCGGTACAAGCCTACGACGACGTGGCGAGCGTTCGTGGCGTCGGGCTCTCGCTGATCGGGCTCGCGGCCACCGAGGCAGTCGAGCACAGGCCCGGAACGGCCGTGCAGATCGCCGCCGCGGCGGAGGTCTACGCCCACCAGGAGGGCATCGTCAACGTCTACTCCGACGAGACACCGGGGCGCGAGCTCGTCGACCAGGCACGAGCAGCGCTCTCGGCCGACGATGTCGCTCGAGCCACCGAAGTCGGCCGCAGGCTCACGATCAAGGAAGCACTCGACCTGGCCAGGATCCCTGAAACGGCCTCGGTGTAGACCCGGCGGCTCGAGCTTAAGGAGGGATCGACGGCTCGAGTCCGTCAGAGGGCTCTCTGAGAGTCGCGGGCGGTCTCACGAACGCCGCGATCGCGGCCGACCTCGACGTAGAGGCACCGGCGATGAGTCTTGGCCGCTCGGACAGTCTTCAGTGCAAAGAGTGCTTCCACGAAGGAGGTGGCTTCCGGTGACCAAAGTTCTCGCAGGCATCACGACGTCGGTCGACGGGTACATCACGGGGCCGGACGACGGCCCGGGCAAGGGGCTCGGCGAGGGTGGCGAGCGATTGCACTACTGGGTGTTCGGCGGGCCGTGGACGTACGACGCCGAGCCGAAGGGCGAGCCGACCGGCGAGGATGCCGCCTGGCTGGCGGAGGCGATCGCCAGGGTCGGCGCGGTTGTCGGCGGACGGGGAACGTATGAAGCGGCAGAGCACTGGGGCGACGAAAACCCCTGGGGGCTGCCCTTCTTCATCGTCACGCACCGGCCGGAGGACGAGCCGGAGAGCGGGGCGTTTACGTTTGTGTCCGGGGTCGAGGAGGCTGTCGCGCGAGCCGAGGAAGCAGCGGGGAGCAAGGACATCCATGTCATGGGAGGAGCCGACGTCATCCGCCAGGCGCTCGAGGCCGGGCTCGTCGACGAGCTGACCGTCATCGTCGCGCCGGTCGTCCTTGGGGGCGGGAAGCGATTGTTCGAGGGGTTCTCGAGCTCGCTCGACCTGGAGCACCTCGGCGTGCGGCAGTCGCCGTATGCAACGTTCATCGACTACCGGGTGAAGCGGCCCTGAGGTCAGGCGGGTGGGCCCACGACGGAGAACCTCGCAGAGACGAAATCGCCGTTTTGTCCCAGGTCGTTCAGACGCAGCTCGATCCTTCGCGGCAGCAGCGACGCGCCCGCACCCAGCGTGACCGGCGCGATCGACACGAGCACCTCGTCCAGCAGCCCCGCGTCGGCGAACTGACCGGCCAGGTCTCCCCCGCCGACGATCCAGACGTTCCGGTCGCCGGCGGCCGCAACCATGTCCGCGTGCACGGCTGTGACGTCCGCGCTGGTGAACTCGACCCCCGAGTCGGGGACGACCGGCAGCTGCCGGTGTGTGAAGACCCAGCACGGGATCTCGTAGGGCCACTTCCACTCCGACGGATCCTTGCGGTTGAACTCGTGGTCGAGGATCCACTCGTACGTCGTCGACCCCATCGCCAGCGCACCGACGCCGGCGATGAACTCGCCGTAGTTCAACGGCCCGTCCTCCTCGCGTTTCCGCGTGAACAGCCAGTCCAGCGAGTTGTCGGGGTCGGCGATGAAGCCGTCGAGCGTCGTCGCCGTGTAGTACTGCGTGAGGCTCACGAAGCACGTCCTTTCTTGGGCTGGTGCCCACATCAACGAGCGAGGAGGATCAGATGGGAAGGATCGTCGTAACGGAGTTCATGTCGCTGGACGGCGTGATCGAGGCCCCCGGCGGAGGCGAGACCTTCAAACATGGAGGTTGGAGCTTCGAGATCAGCCGCGGCGACGAGGGCGACAAGTTCAAGCTCGACGAAACACTGTCGTCCGAAGCCCTGCTGCTGGGCCGCGTGACCTACGAGGGGTTCGCCGCGGCCTGGCCGACCCGGGACGGTGAGTTCGCCGACAAGTTCAACACGATGCCGAAGTACGTCGTCTCCTCGACCCTCGAGGATCCCGAGTGGAACAACTCGACCGTGCTGAAGGGCGACGTCGCCGAGGAGGTCGCGAGGCTGAAGCAGGAGCAGGACGGCGACATCGTCGTGCACGGCAGCCGACGACTCGTGCAGACGCTGGTCGAGCACGACCTCGTCGACGAGTTCCGGCTGATGGTGTTCCCCGTCGTGCTCGGGAGCGGCAAGCGCCTGTTCGGCGAGACGAGCGACAAGAAGCCTCTGCGGCTCGTCGACTCGAAGGTGGTCGGCGACGGTGTGACGATCCTCGTCTACGAGCCGGCGCTCGCCAAGAGCTCGGCCAGCACGTCGTAGCTCTCGCCGACTCCCCGCGCCATGCCCGACTCGAGGACGGCGTCGCGAATTTCCTGCGACTCGTAGAGCACGGTCGTCGTGGCGGTGGTCTTGCCGTTCTCCTCGACGAGGACGATCGTGTCCAGCGCCTCGCCGGGGTACCAGGGATCGTCGAACTTCTCCGTCGACACGAGCCGCTCGGGCGCCACGATCTCGCGGTAGACGCCGCCCATCCCCATCTCGGCTCCGTCCGGGCCACGCCACACGAAGCGATACGCGCCGCCCACCCCCAGGTCGACCTCGCAGACCGCGAGCGACCAGCCGTTGCGGACACCGAGCCAGCGCTTGAGCAACTCGGGCTTCGTCCACGCGTCGAAGACCAGGCCGCGCGGAGCATCGAAGACTCGCGTCATCGCGATCTCCCGCTCCGAAGGCGTCGTCACTTGCAGTGTTTCCGTGTTCGTCATCGCTGATCGCTCCTATCGCTTCGTTCGTCCACGTTTGCTCGGCTCGGTCTTCAACTCGTCGAGCAGCGCGTCCAGGTTCTGGAAGGAGTCCTCCCAGAACCGGCGGTAGCCCTCCAGCCACGCTGTGGCCTCTGCGAGCGGCGTCGCCTCGAGCCGGCTCGGCCGTCGCTGCGCGTCGCGGCCGCGTGAGATCAGGCCGGCGCGCTCCAGCACCTTGAGATGCTTGGAGATCGCGGGCTGGCTCATCCCGAACGGCTTCGCCAGCTCCGTCACCGACGCCTGACCCGACGCAAGCCGGGCGAGGATCGCCCGCCGCGTGGGATCCGCGAGCGCCGCGAACGTCGAGTCGAGACGGTCGGGCGCAAGCTGCTCATAACCTTTCGGTTGCATAACTTCTAGGTTATACTATGCCACAGCAAGACTGTCAAGGTGGCGATCCTCGAAGTCGCGACCCCCCACGGACAGGCCAACGCCCACGTGTATCCCGCGGATGAACCCCGGGCCGCGCTGGTGCTCGGTCACGGAGCCGGTGGCGGGGTGACTTCGCGAGACCTCGTGACCGTGACGGAGGTCGCACTCTCCGAGGGGATGAGCGTCGCGCTCGTCGAGCAGCCCTACCGCGTCGCCGGACGACGCTCCCCGGCCTCGGCGCGACAGCTCGACGCCGCGTGGACCGCGGTGATCGACCAGCTGGTTGCGGGCGCGTTGCGCGAGTTGCCGCTCGTCCTCGGCGGACGGTCATCGGGAGCGCGCGTGGCCTGCCGGACCGCGGAGGAGACCGCCGCCGCCGCGGTGCTCTGCCTCGCGTTCCCATTGCAACCGCCGCGGCGGTCCGGGGCCGACCCGGCACCGAGCCGACTGCCCGAGCTCGACGCGGTGACCGTCCCGACGCTCGTCGTGCAAGGTGCGCGAGATCCGTTCGGGATTCCGCCCGCCGGCACACTGCGCGCGGTCGTGCAAGTGCCCGGCGACCACAGCCTGAGGACGGATCTCGAAGCGGTCGCCGAGGCAGTACGAGCCTGGCTTCCGCGCGTCCTCTAGTCCTCCAGCGACTCCTGGATCATCCGCGGCGACGCGTGGATGCAGAAGATCTCAAGCCGCTCGGCGCCGGTACCGATGTTCTTGAACTTGTGCGGCGTCTCGGGGCCGACGACCATGACGTCCCCGGGGCCGACCTCGACGTCCTTACCGTCTGCGGTCATCCGCGCCGTTCCACTGCGCACGATCCACGTCTCCGAGTACGGATGCTTGTGCAGGTCCGGCCCCTCGCCCGGCAGGTTGTTCACGAGGAAAAACGAGACCGCGGAGCCGTGGGGCTCCCCTTCGAACCTCACGGTGCCTCTGCCGCTAGGTGGCAGTTCACTCGATCGAATCACTGTGTACACGAGGCCTCTCCTCTCGTTACGCGGTCTCTGCATAGGCAGTGGCGACGCTCTTCGGCACGACCATCGCCCATGCATCCACGACGAGCTCGCGCATCTCGGTCGCATCGATCGACGCCAGCCGAACGACCGCCCAGTTGTACCGAAGGTCGGACGGGCCTGGCATCGTGAACTTGTCCGGCTCCGAGTCCACGATCGCTTCACGAAACTCCTTCGGGAACGCGAAGCCCAGCTCAGTCTCGTCGCGCGAGAAGGCCAGGTACACGATCCGCCCGACGCGGAACTTCACTCTGCCCCGGACGAACGCCTCGCTCGAGCGGGGCAACCCGGTTGCGACCGAACGCACGTCCTCGAGCGTCACCATGAGCTAGTCCACGAGCTTCCGCGTCATCGCGTAGATCGCCAGGCGCCACATGCCCAGGCCAAAGACCACGAGCGCCCCCAGGCGTAGCACGTCGGTCCAGCCTTCGAAGCCGAACGCGGCATGGCGGACGAGCTCAACGCAATGATGTAGCGGGTTGAACTCGCCTGCGATCTGCGCCCACTCCGGTAGCTGGCTCAACGGGAAGAACGTGCCCGCCACGAGGAAGAGCGGCGTGAGCACCGCGCTGACGATGTAGCTGAAGTTGTCGATCGAGTTGACGAAGCCCGCGACCGCGACCCCGAAGCACGCCCAGCCGAAGCCGGAGACGAAGGCGACCCCCGGCACAGCGAGCATCCCCCACGACGGGTCGAGGCCGAAGGCGATCGCCACGAGCAGCGGCGCGCAGCCGTAGACGCCCGCGCGCATAGCCATCCACAACGCCTCGGCCGTGACGAGTTCCTCCGTGTCGACCGGCGCGGCGAGAATCGCGTCGTACGTGCGCTGGAACTGGTACTTGACGAAGGTCCCGAACATCGCCGGAAATGCGCTCGAGAACAGCACCGCCGTGGCCACCGTGCCGGTGCCGACGAACTCGACGTAGTCATAGCCGGCGACCTCGCTCACGAGCGAGCCGAAGCCGAAGCCGAACGCGAGCAGGTAGATCGTCGGCTCCACGGTCGACGAGAACGTCGACGCGCGCCAGTACGACGAGTAGTTCACGACCTCGCGCACGAGGACGCCGGTGAGCGCGGAACGCTCCAGGCGGCCGATCCGCGCGCGAGGCGGAGACGCGACGGCCATCAGGCGATCTCCTCGCCTGTGAGCAGGACGAACACGTCCTCGAGGTTCGCGGGGCGTCGCTCGCCTTCGGGCGCACGGCCATCGGCGCCCTCGACGCCGAGCACAGAGACGCTCGTGCCGGTCCTCCGCGTGCGAAAGCCCGCGGCCCGAGCGGTGCTCTCGACCTCCGCGAGTCTCGGCGGCGAGCCGTAGACCTCGACCGCGTCCTTGCCCGCGTGTTGGGCCACGAGGTCGGCGGGAGCACCGGCCGCAACGACGCTTCCGTGGGACATGATCAAGACACTGTCGGCCAGGCGCTGCGCCTCTTCGATGTAGTGCGTCGACATCAAGATCGTCGTGCCCTCCGTGCGCAGCGCGTCGATCAGCGCCCAGAGCTCCTGGCGCACCTGGGGATCGAGTCCGACCGTCGGCTCGTCGAGCAGAACGAGTCGAGGGCGGTGGACGAGCGCGCGGGCGATCAGCAGGCGCCGGCGCATGCCGCCGGACAGCTTGTCCACCCGGCTGTCGCGGCGATCGCCGAGGTTGGCCATCTCGAGCGCGCGCTCGATCGCCGCTCGTCGATCGGCGCGGCCGATCCGGTAGAGGTGCGCGAAGACGAGCAGGTTCTGCTCGACGGTGAGCGTGACGTCCAGGTTGTCGAGCTGTGGCGTGACACCGAGCTGCGCGCGCGCCTGCTTCGACTCCTCGGGCAGGCGAAACCCGAGCACCTCGAGCTCGCCCTCGTCGGCGATCGCCTGCGCTGTCAGCATCCGCATCGTCGTCGTCTTGCCTGCGCCGTTCGGGCCGAGCAGGCCGACGCACGTGCCGTACGGCACGTCGAGGTCGAGTCCGTCGACCGCGGTGATCGCGCCGTAGCGCTTCACAACGCCACGGAGTCGGATCGCCAGGTCGGTCACGCCACCTCTCTCTTACCGCGCGATTCGGAACTTGAGATGCGTGACGCCAGGGGACTCGACGACCCTCGTGGTCTCCAGCTCGACGAGCTCGGTTCCGAGACCGTCGAACAGTCGGATACCGCCGCCGAACAGCACCGGCACGATGTGCATCTGCAGCTCGTCGAGCAGTCCGGCGCTCAGGAACTGCTGGATCGTGTTCGCTCCACCTCCGACGGCGACGCTCCTTTCGCCTGCGGCCACTCGTGCCTGCGCGAGGGCGCTCTCGACACCGTCGTTGACGAAGGTGAACGTCGTTCCGCCCTGCTTGGCCAGGTCATCTCTCGTCTCGTGGGTCAACACGAAGACCGGCACGTGGAAAGGCGGGTCGTCTCCCCAGCCCTTCGCGTTGTCGAACATCCGTCTGCCGAGCACGACGGCCCCGGTCTCTCGGATCGACTCCTCGAGGATCTCGTCGTCTCGATTGGTCTCGCCGCCGGGCATGCCGTGGCGCTCGCGAAAGGTCGCGAGACCGAACACCCACTCGTGGAGCCGCTCACCCGCGTCGCCCAGGGGGTTGTCGACGCCGTCGCCCGGACCGGCGATGAATCCGTCGAGCGAGACCGAGATGTCTGCGGTGACGTTTCCCACCGGCACTCCCTTTCGCGAATTCTGGTGGCGTTCTCGAGCCTTGGACCTGCGTGCGGCGCCGAACTCATCGGTTCGGTCGGCAATGGCCAATGGTAAGGAGGGAGCGACGGCCGGGGTCCGTCAAGAAGCCGTGCACCCGTTTTCCCTGCACAGTGGACGCAAACCGGGCCGAACGGTGTGCCCCCGAAGTCCAAGCCCAGCAGCTCCAATGCAGCCGGAAAGCGGCCGCGCGTGGGCCTGGCGCTCGAGTACGTCGATATGTGCGTCGAGCGAGATCCGGAAGCCTGCCACCGGTCGCTCGTCGCCGCCCGGCTCGCGTCCGAGTTCGGGCTCACCACGAGGCACCTGAAGCCGAAGCCCTCCTGACACTGCTGAGCACCGCGAGCGGGACCGCGACCGGAAGCAGCCACCAGGCGTCGAGCCCGGCGCGAGCGACGACTACCGTCGCGGCGACGGCCAAGACGACCGCGAGCGCGGTCCACACGTCGTCGCCGACCACGAAGTCGAGCACGCCTGCGAGTGCGCGCCTCACGCGGCCCTCACTCGCGCGACCCGCACGAAGAGCAGCGACCACGCTGCGGTCACCGCGACCAGCGCGACGAGCGCCGCGTCGCCGCCGGGCAACTCCGCCCCTGCGCCCTCGGCAGCCCAGAACGTGCCGAAGGCGGTCAGCATCACCCCGACACCGAACTTGAGCGCGTTCTCCGGCACGCGGCTCAATGGGCGTCGCACGAGCACCGCCGCAACCCCTACGAGGATCGCGGCAACCGCGGCGCCGGTCGCGGCGAGCGGGATCGAGCCCTGGTTGACGCCGAGCGTCAGGACGATGAACACGACCTCGAGCCCCTCGAGCAGCACGCTCTTGAACGCCAGAGTCCACGAGTAGCGATCGAGCGGGCCGCGCGCGCGGCCCGTCTCGCGTGCGCGGGCGACTTCTTGCGCGAACGCCGCGGCCTCGTCGTGCTTGCTGAGCACGCCCGCCTCACGAAGGATCGCCTTGCGCAGCCACTGGAGCCCGAAGAGCAGCACGAGCGTGCCGACGACGAGCCTCAACGTGTCGATCGGGATCCGCTCGAGCGCAGGGCCGACGGCGAGGGTCGCTACGGCGAGCAGGCCGAGCGCGGCGGCCGAGCCGAGCAGCGGCGCGCGCCAGCCCCGCGACATGCCGAGGGCGAGGACGATCGTCGCCGCCTCGACCATCTCGACGCCGCTCGCGAGCGCAGCGCCGAGCACGAGCAAGACGTCGCCCGTCACGATCTATGGAAGGCGCGGCGACCAGCGCGCCGCGAGCGCGCCGGCGCCGAGGAGGAGGCCGGCCGCGGCGAGCAGGAACGCATACGTCACTTCCTTGTCCGCACTCTTGCGCCCGATGTTGGAGCCGAGCTTCTCGTACGCGTCGTCGAGCGTCTCCGCGTCGCGCGCTTCCGTGAACTCGCCGCCGGTCGTCTCCGCGATCGCCCGCAGGGTGACGGGGTCGGGCGGGACCGAAATCCGATCCGAGCCGAATGGGAAGCCGCCGCCCCGGACGGTGCCGCTCCGCGTCCCAAGTGCGACGGTGTAGACGGGCATCGACGCCTCCTTGGCGAGCAGTGCACCCTCGAGCGGCTGGAGGACGCCCTCACGCTGCGCGCCGTCTGAGAGGAAAAGGATCGAGACGAGGTTCGAGCCCCCGCCGTCGCCTCCCGCCGGCGCCGCCTCGGCATCGCTGCGGTCGCGCTCGATCGTCTCGCGGCCGACATCCACGGCCATGCTGAGTGCGTCACCGATCGCCGTGCCGCCGAAGGTCGCGTAGTCGCCGAGGTGGTCGAGCGACACACTCACCTGCTCGTGGTCGGTCGTCGGCGGCGCCGCGACCTGCGGCACGCCGGCGAAGACGACCATGCCGATGCGCAGCCGGTCTGGAGCTCGGTCGAGGAAGAGTCTGATCGCACGCTTCGCGGCACCGAGGCGCGTCGGCTTGACGTCGCGGGCCTCCATCGAGCGGGAGACGTCGAGCACGAGCACGACGGTTGCCCGGTCCTGCGGCACGAGCCCGCGGACGTGCGGGCGCGCAAAGCCCCCGACGAGCGCCGCGAGTGCGAGCAGGACCAGGACAGGCGGGACGTAGCGCCGCCAAGCTCGTCCCCGCGCGACCTCACGGAGGACCGCCAGGTTCGTGAACGTGACCGCGTAGCGAGCGCGACCGCGCTGCAGGCGGACGTACAGCCATGCGAGCAGCGGCAGCGCGAGCAGCGCGGCGAGGGCCCAGGGACGCTCGAAGGTCACCGGCCCGCCCCCGCGCAGAGCGCGTGCACCTGGACGACGGCGCGAACGCGGAGCGAGGCGTCAGCCCGGACAACCACTGCGACTCGGCCGCCGCGCACCGTTCGCGTGACGGAGACGGAGGTGGCGACGGTCGCGGCGGGCGCGGTTTGCGTGTACAGACCAACCGCGTGCGAGGCGCCGACGAGGCGCTCGTTCCGCGCGCAGCCCTGCACGCCGCGCGTCGTCCGCCCGGCGACGGCGTTCACCGTTCGCACCCGCCGCGTGACCGGACGCCCGGGCGGGAATGCGGCAGGGCGAAGCCAGATCGCCATCGGCGGGCTGCCCCCTCCCCCCGACGCGGGGATGCAGCCGATGTGCGGACGAAACGACGTCACCTGCCGCGGGACGCCCAGGTAGAAGCCGTCGAAGACCGCCGAGGTCGAGGTCGTAATCCCGGGGTTGACGGGGCTTCCGAGACGGCCGGGAAACGTCACGTCGATCGCGCGATGGCTGAGCTCGGCATCGAGGCCGCCCACCACGTAGCCGCGTGGACACGCGACCTGGAACTGCACTTGCCGCGTTGCCGGAACGACGACCCATGGCCCCGCGACGGGGACGCACACCATCAGGCCGCGGCACTCGTTTGTCGCGCGACCCTCACCCACACCTGCTGTGAGTGCCAAACCCGCGCACGCGAACAGCACGAGTGCGCGCTTCACGGAGCCCTCCGGAACCACGCCGTGGAGAGGATCGCCCCGGCAAGTAGGAAGATCGCCGCACCCGCAGAGAAGTAGTCGGTGATCTCGCGCTCCTCGTCGCGCGTCCCGAGCTGCGAGCCGAGCTCCTCGTAGACGCGCTTCAGGTCGTCCGCGTCCGACGCGGTGAAGAACGTTCCGCCGGACATGCGCGCAACGGTCTCGAGTGCCTGGGGATTCGCGGGAACGCGCGTGATCTCCTTGTACCCGCCGACGAGCGTGCGCTCGATCGTGCCACTCGGCGTCCCGATCACGACCGTGTACACGGGAGTGCGCAGCGCACGGGCGCGCCGCGCCGCGGCGGCCGCCTGCACCCTCCCCACCGTCTGCGCACCGTCGGACACGACAACCACCGCTGCGGGCGGCGGGCGGTCGCTGCTCTGACCCGAGCGCCGCGCGAGGTCGACGGAGAGCCGGATCGCGTCGCCGAGTGCAGTCCCCTCCGCTGGTCGCAGCACGGCGAGCCCGTTCTCGAAGGCGGTTCGGTCGACGGTCGGCGGCACGACCGGGATCGCGCGGCCGGCAAACGACACCAGGCCCACGCGGAACTTCTCCGGGACGTCGCCGACGAACGCGCGGGCAGCGCGGCGCGCGGCGACGAGCCGTGTCGGCTCGACGTCCTTCGAGGTCATCGACGTCGAGACGTCGATCGCCACGACGATCGTCGCCTCCTCGCGCGGGACCGCGACCGTCGCCCGCGGACGCGCGACGCCCACGAGCATCGTCGAGAGCGCGAGCAGGAGCAGCGCGAGCGGCACGTGGCGCCTGCGGCCGACGGGTCGCGGCACGAGGTTCGGCAGAAGAGCCGGGTTCGCGAAGCGCCCGGCGAACTCGGTGCGGCGGCGCTCGCGCCGGACGTAGAGCAGGACGAGCGCAGGCACGACGAGCAGCGCCAGGAGCGCGAGCGGCCACTCGAACGTCACCGCGGCCGTCCTCCACGCAGGAACACCGCGAGCGCGCGCAGCCAGTCTCCCTGCGTCGACACGACGACGTGTCGCACGCCGAGCGCGGCGAGCGTCCGTGCGAGACCGCTGCGCTCGTCGGCCGCCGCCGTGGCGAAGCGGGAGCGAAGTTTGGCGTCACGCGTGTCCACGCGCAGCTGCTCGCCCGTCTCGGGATCGACGAGCCACAGGTCGCCGACGTTCGGCAGCTCTTGCTCCCGCGGATCGCGGACCTCGACTGCGATCACGTCATGACGGCCTGCCAGCTGGAGCAGCGGCGCGCGCCAGTCGAACGGCCCGCGGAAGTCGGAGACGACGACGACGAGCGAGCGCTGGCGCGCCAGCGCGCCCGTGCGCAGGAAGCCCTCACCGAGGGAAGTCGCGCCGCGCGCCTCGGCCTCCTCGTCCTCGCGGAGCGCGCGCAATAGGCCGATCAACCCCGAGCGCCCTTGCCGGGGCGGCTCGGACCGCGGGTCGGCGCCGCCGAACGTCACGATCCCGAGCCGGTTGCCGCGCCTCGTGGCGACGTGGCCGACCGCGAGCGCCACACCCTCCGCAACGTCGGCTTTGCGCCGGTCGGCCGTGCCGAATTGCATGGAGGGCGAGGTGTCGAGTACGAGCCACGTCACCATCACGCGCTCTGCGAGCTGGACGCGCACGTGCGCCTGGCCGGTACGCGCGGTCACGTTCCAGTCGATCTGCCGAGGGTCGTCCCCCGGCGCATATGGCCTGACCTGCGCGAGCTCGGTGCCCGAGCCGAGCAGCGCCGAGCGGTAGTCGCCGGCAAGCAGTCCCTCGACGCGACGTCCGATGGTGACGTCGAGCGCCCGAAGCAGCGCGTCCGGCATCGCACCCGGGCCCGGACGGTCGGGCGTGGGCTCTGCGCGCAGCGCGCGGAGGATCGTCACGCGGCGCTTATCCGTCCGAGGTCGAGCTGGGGCAGGGGCACGGTCGCCAGCACGCCCTCGAGGATGCTGTCGGCACTCACCCCCTCGGCGAGCGCCTGGTACGTGAGCACGAGCCGGTGGCGGAGCGCGTCCCTCGCGAGCGCTTGCACGTCCTCGACGAGCGCGTAGTCGCGGCCGCGGACGACGGCGAGCGCGCGAGCCGCCTGCACGAGGCTGATGGGCCCACGTGGGCTGACGCCGTACGCGACGTAGTCGCGCAGGTTGTCGGCAGGCTGCCGCGTCGCGGTCGCAACGTCGACCGCGTAGCTGATCAACGCCGGATCGACGTACACCTCACGCACCGTCTGCTGGAGCGCCTTCAGCTCGTCGAGAGTCAGCGCCTGGCGGAGCTCCGGCGCGTCCTCGAGCTGTCGCTGCACGATCGTCAGCTCCTCGTCGTGCTCGGGGTAGCCGATCAGCACCTTGAGCATGAAGCGGTCGACCTGCGCTTCGGGCAGCGGGTACGTCCCTTCGGACTCGATCGGGTTCTGCGTCGCCATCACGAGGAAGGGCGAGGGCACCGGGTAGCTCGCGTGGCCGATCGTGACCTGGCGCTCCTGCATCACCTCGAGCAGCGCGGACTGCACCTTCGCCGGCGCACGGTTGATCTCGTCCGCGAGCAGGAAGTTGCAGAAGACCGGGCCGAGCTCGGTGTCGAACGAGCCCGCGTCCGGGCGGAAGATGCGCGTGCCGACGAGGTCGGAGGGGACGAGGTCCGGCGTGAACTGCACGCGCGAGAACGTCCCGCCGAGAACGCTCGCGGCGGTCTTGATCGTCAGTGTCTTCGCGAGGCCGGGCACGCCCTCGAGCAGCAGATGGCCCTGGGAGAGCAGGCACACGAGCACCCGCTCGAGCATCGCGTCCTGGCCTGCGATCACGCGGCGGATCTCGAACAGCGCCTGCTCGAGCCGCTCTTTCGCCTCGGCGGGGGTCGGTGCGGTTGCCTCTGCGGCCACGGCGGCGCTCCTTCTCGTCGGGGATGTGCCCCTAAAAGGAACCAGAAAAAGCTAAGACTGGCGTGAGAGCGCCTTCGAGCCGAGCAGGCCGGCGAGGCTTTCCCGTTCTGCAACCAGGGTCGCGAGGGCATCGAGCGACTCGTCAACCGCGACCGCGAAGCGCTCCGGGCCGCCGAACTGCTCCAGGGTCTCGGGTGGGAGGAACTTGAGCAGGAGCGCGGACGTCCCGGGCGGGAGCGCCGCGAAGTGGACGGTCAGGGTCCCGTGGTCGCGGAGGAGCAGCATCGCCAGCGCCGCCGTCGCCTCGTAGGGAATTAACGGACAGTCGCTTTCTTGCACTCCCGCTCTCGCCGCGGCCTCGGCCAGGATGTCCTCGCCCTCGAGCTTCACCGCGACGGGCGTCCGCGCAACCCAGGGAAAGCGCGCCTCGAGAGCATCGGCCAGCGCCATCGTCGAGGCGACGAGCTCGCGCACCCGCTCCGGCCGGTACTGCTCGAGCGAGCTGACGACCGCCGGGTAGAGCATCGGCCGGCCCTCGAGGCCGAGCTCGACGCCGCGCGCGCGGATCCGTCCCACGAGCTCGGCGCGCCCCGCGAGGAGTCCGAGCCGCGGCCCGGTCGTGCCGTACTTGTCGAGGCCGGTCGCGCCGGCGATTGCGCCGAGCTCGAGCGTGCGCGGCTGGTCGAACACCGCAGGGCCGACGCGCGCGCCGCCGGCGTCGTCGACGAACATCGGGAGGCCGCGCCGCTCCACCTCGGTCGTGATTGCCTGCAGCTCGTCGGAGCCGAGCGCCTCGTACGAGACCGCGAGCCGCGTCAGCACGACGAGCTGCGGCTCGCGGTCGAGATGCGCGGCGAACTCGTCGTAGCCCGTCGTGTCGAGCAGCTCGCCCCCCGCCAGCTTCACGGCGCGCACGACGACAGGGTGCGAGTAGCGCGCGGAGACGCCGAGCACGGTGTCACCGGGCCGGACGAGCACCTGCATCGCCGCGACGATCGCGGCGGTCAGCCGGTTCGCGACGAAGACGTCGTCGCGCTCGGGATCGCCGCCCAGGTGCTCGAGCGCGAGCTCCGTCAGCCGCTCGCCGAACAGGGCAGGCGCGAGGTCGTCGTCGAGCACCGAGACGTCTGCGCCGCCGAGGTCGAGCGAGCGCTCGAGCCCCGTGAAGTTGAAGAGCGTCCCCTCGCCGTGCCGGCGCTCGACGATGAGCCACGCGGCGCGCAGCTTCGCCAGGTCAGCCGCGGTGTCGGGCAGCAGGCTGCCGCGCTCGTACGGAAGGCTCACGCGACCAGCTTGCGTTCGAGGTACGCCGCGAGCCGCGTCAGCGGGAAGCAGATCAGGAAGAAGACGACCATCACCGCTCCGTAGATCTCGATTGCGTGGATCTCGAACATGCCGGACGGCGGCGGGGCGGCCAGGCGCTCGACCGAGCGCTCGGCCGACTCGAGCAGCTCGTTCGCTCCGATCACCTGCGCGAGCGTCGAGTTCAGGATGATCCCGACGAGCAGGCTGACGAGCGGTGGGATCAAGCGGCGCAACGCCTGCGGCAGGATCACGTAGACGTGCCTGCCGACCCAACCGAAGCCGAGCGCTGACGCGGCTTCGTGCTGCTCCCGGGGGATCGACTGAACGGCGCCGCGGGTCGCCTCCGCGACCTGTGCGCTTCCCCAGAGCGTCAGCCCGATCGTCGCGGCCGTGAAGGGGTCGAACTCGAACCGGTCGGCGATGACGGGGCCGAGGAAAAAGATCATGAAGAGCGTCACGATGATCGGCAGACCGCGCCAGACCTCGACATAGCCGCGGATCAGCGCGCGCGTCGGCCAGAACCTGATCGTGAGCAACGTTCCGAGCACGACGCCGATCACGGTGCTCGCGACGACCGAGATCACCGCGATCCTGAGCGTGCCCTTCAGTCCCTCCTGGAACATGTAGCGGGCGACCGGCTCGACCCAATCGGGCACTAGCGCTCCTCCGGGAGTGCCAGGTGGCGCTCGAGCTGGCGGATGGCGATGGACAGCGACCACACGAGGGTCAGGTAGACCACGGCGAGCACCGTGAACGTCTCGGCCGTCTCGAGAGTCAGCGCATTCACCTGGAGCGCGACGGTGGTCAGCTCCTCGTAGCTGATCACGTACAGCAACGCGGTGTTCTTGAGCACCGCGATGTAGGTGTTGATCGATGACGGGAGAGCGATCCTGCCGCCGATCGGAAGCGTGACGTTGAAGAACGTCGCGAGTTTGCTGAAGCCGAGCGCGAGCCCGGCCTCTCGGAAGCGGTGCGGCACGGCCTCGAAGCCGGCGCGGAAGTTCTCCGTGTTGAACGCGCCGCCCCAGATCATCACCGAGAGCCAGGCAACGGTGAAGGCGTCGAGCCGCACTCCGGGCCACGGCCCGATCGACTGCGGGAGCGCGAAGTAGAGAAAGAAGATCTGGACGAGGATGGGCGTGTTGCGGACGACCTCGACGTAGACGGCGGCGATCTGGCTGGCGACTGGGACGCGGTGCGCACGCGCAGCGCCGAGCACCGCTCCGATCACGAAGGCGCCGACGATCGCGATGCCTGACACGAGCAGCGTCCGGCCGAGCCCCTTGAGGAGGAATTCCCAGTTTTCGGCGATGTACGACCCGAGGTCGTATGTGACCGCAACGATCATCTCAGCGG
>JACCTU010000176.1 GCA_013812235.1 Actinomycetota bacterium
TCCTCAGCCTGCTCGGTCACAAGGTCGACCGGCTGAAGATCCCGTTCCTGCGGCGGATCGACGAGCGCGAGGCGTCCCGTGAGACGACTCTGACCGCCCGGTGGGGCAGGTTCGTGACCGCGCACGCGCGCGGCGTGTTCCTGGTCGTGCTGCTGGTGCTCGTCGCCCTCGCCGCAACGTCCGCGCTTGTGCGACTCGGCGCGTCGGACCAGGGCACCCAGCCGGACGAACAGACGGCACGTCGCGCATACGACCTGCTCGCCGAGGGCTTCGGCGCCGGTTTCAACGGTCCCATCCCCATCGTCGTGGACGTCAACGGTGACCAGCAGGCCCCGCAGCGGATCTACGACCGCGTTCGGAACCTCGAGGGGGTGGCTTCTGCAGGCGAGCCGCAGTTGAACGACGAGAAGACGGTCGCGATCGTGTTCGTGACCCCGGACTCCGCACCGCAGGACGAGCAGACCTCCGAGCTCGTCGACCGCCTGCGCGCCGATGTGATCCCGGCGGCGACCTCCGGGGGCGACGCCGTCGCCTACGTCTCCGGCCTGACGGCGGCGTTCACGGACATCGCCGACCGGATCATGGAACGGCTACCGCTGTTCCTGCTCTACGTGATCGGCGTCACGTTCCTGGTGCTCGCGATGGCGTTCCGTTCGATCGTCATCTCCCTGACCGCGGCGATCACGACCCTCCTGTCCGCGTTCGTCGGTTTCGGCGTGCTCACGCTCGTGATCCAGGAGGGCCATCTGCTCGGGCTGACCGGGCTCGACCGGACCGGACCGATCGAGACCTTCGTCCCACCGATCGCGTTCGCGATCCTCTTCGGGCTGTCGATGGACTACATGGTCTTCCTGATGAGTCGAATCCGAGAGGAGCACGTCCACGGGCTGCCGACGCGGGAGGCGGTTGAGCACGGGATCGCGGCGATCGGCCGTGTGGTCGTCGCCGCAGCGCTGATCATGGGCACGGTCTTCGCGGTCTTCATCCTCACCGCCGACCGCATCTCGAAGGAGTTCGGGTTGCTGCTCGCAATCGCGATCCTCACCGACGCGCTGCTCGTGCGGATGACGCTCGTGCCCGCCTTCCTGACCCTCCTCGGCGAGAAGTCGTGGTACATGCCGCGCTGGCTCGACCGCGTCCTGCCCAACATCACGATCGAGCCGCCGCACGACCGCGAGCAGCCCGTGGTCAGGCTCGACGTCGAGCGGCCCGCGGAAGCAACCGGCCCGACGTAGTGCCGCGACAGCGACCGCGAAGCGGCCGCCTTTAAGGATCTACACGCGTCGCGGATCCGCGCGAGCGGATTCGCGACTTGCGCAGCGAGCTAGTCGAGGGCGGTCAGAAAGCCCTCGCCCTGCGAGGAGAGCCGCCAGCCCGCGGCTTCGCGGACGACGAGCCACCCCTCGTGGGCGCGGAGCCAGCGTGCGACGGCCGCCAGCGGCGCGGCGCCGTGCAGGGCGTGCTCGAGCTCTTCGGTGGTCGCCCACGGGTGCGCGTCGAGCTCGAGGAGGAGCGCTTGGTCGATCGCCATAGTCCCCAGCGTGAGGGGCGGGCCGGACGGATCAGGCGGTGCGGGTGGCGAGGCCCTCGACGAGACCCTGGAGGACGCTCGTGTCGGCGTCGAGCTCGGAGAGCGCCGCGAGCGCCCGCTCGGCGGCTTCGTCGGCCCGCCGGCGTGTCTCCTCCTCGCCGTGGACGAGCACGTGACCGTCGCCGTCGAGGAGGTCGTCCACGAGCTGGAACAGCCCGCCCACCTCCTGCGCGAAGCGGGGCCATGTCTGTGGCTCCGAGCCACGAACTGCAAGCGCGAGCGCGACCGAGGCTTCGAACAGCTGGCCGGTCTTCAGGCGGTTCAGCGCCGCGAGGTCGTCGGCCGACCCCGTCACGTCGAGGTACTGGCCGCCGATCATCCCGTGCGTTGCGTCGGCGAGCTCGCGCGCGACGGCGGGCGTCTCGTACGAGAGCGCGAGGCGGAACGCCTCGACGAGGAGGGCGTCCCCGGCCAGCACCGCGACCGACTCGCCGAACTGGGCCCACGTGCTCGGTCGACCACGCCGCGTGTCGTCGTCGTCGAGCGCCGGCAGGTCGTCGTGCACGAGGGAGAACGAGTGCACGAGCTCGACCGCGCACGCCGCCGGAAGCACCTCCTCGGGCTCCGCGCCGACCGCCTCGCCGACGGCGAGGCAGAGCACGGGCCGGACCCGCTTCCCGCCTCCCTCGAGCGCGTATCGGAACGCCTCGTCGAGACCCGCCGGCCCGGCCGGGCTCAGCTCGGCGAGCGCGTCCTCGACGAGCGAGCGGAGCTCGTCAACGCTCCGCATCCGACTCGGCCTCGGCCTCGCGCTTCGCGCGCTGGATCTC
>JACCTU010000186.1 GCA_013812235.1 Actinomycetota bacterium
GCTCTGGATCGAGGGCCTCCAGAGCGCGCTCGAGGTGGCCTCGCACGATCGTCTCGGCCCCGCCCAACCGCTCGAGGGTGTCCAACCGCAGCGTGCGAGAGCCCGCCTCCTCCTCGACGTCCCAGAGACGCTCGAGCACAAGCTGCAGAAAGGGCGCCTCGACCCGCCCGGACTCGTTGCGTCCGGGGACGACGCCCCGACCGCTGAGCCCGTACTCGATCCTCCCTGTGGCAACCTGGTCGAGTACCGCTTCGACGAGCTCGGGCTCGCCACGGTACGGCTCCTCCTCCGGGGAGAGCTCGTTCAGCCGCTCCAGCGGCCCCACCACCGCGGCGCGCCCGGCGACGCGATCGAGATGGTCGAGGCGGAGGTAGTTCGCGAAGAGGTTCGGGATCCGGCCCTTGAAGAGGTCGAGTTTCGCCAGCGAGTCCTCGCGGATCCCGAGCAGGACGTTCACGCGCAGCCCCGGCTCGGTCACGAGCTCCGGCAGACGACGTGCGAATGCGCCGTCGGGATCGTGGTAGAGGAAGTACTCCTCGATCTGGTCGAGGATCAGATGCGTGTCGCCTTGCGACGCCGCGATCGCCTCGTCGATCTCCGCCGTCGGATCCTCTCCCCACGAGCTGAAGATCGCAACCGAGGAGTCGGCGAACGTGCGGAGCCTTTGAGCGACCCCCGCCCGCAGCAGCGAGCTCTTTCCGACTCCCGTCGGCCCGTACAGGACGGTCAGCCTCGAGGCGAGCAGGTTCGCGACGATGATCTCGCGCTCCCGCTCGCGTCCGAAGAAGAGCAGTGCGTCGAACGGCTCGTCGTCGAACGGAGCTAGGCCTTTGTACGGCCGGACGGTCGTCGTTCCACTCAAACCCTGACCTCGGTCAGCCGTTGCTCCAACGCGTTCACGTAGTCGTCGAGCCCCAGCTCGAAGAGGTCGACGTCGCGCCGGCGCCAAAACTCGGTCTCGAGCGCCGACGCGTCGGGCTGAACCGACCACGACCGGTAGCCGACTCTCTCATCTCCCCAGAGTCGGTTGAGCAGCAGGCGGAGATGCCAGTCGCGCAGCGCGTAGCCCAGGAAGAGGAAGTGACTGCGCCGAAGCCGCGCCGCCAAGCCAACAGGAATCATGGAGGCGAGCTCCCCGGGAGCGAGGTAGCCGATGTAGTCGTCCTCGGTGACGACGAAGCTCTCCCACTCGCGGCCGTCGTTGGGGTCAACGCGACCGTGCACGCGGAGGATCACCGTTCGTCGTTCGAGCGACAGCTCGGTCGCGTACAGGTTCGGCTCGTTGATCACGGTCGGAGGCTGGCCCGGCGCCACGTGGAGGAACTTGCCGCGGCTCCGACCCGTTGCGAGATAGACGACGACGTCGAACTCTTCTCCGGCTTCGCCGAACGCCTGCTCGAGCGCAAGGTCGTAGGCGGTGGTGACGATCAACTGGTGCGGGGCTCCCAGATCGCGCAGGATCGGCGGTAGCGACGCGAGGAACCGGTGTACCCGACCCGGCGCGAGCTCGACACCGTAGACGTCGTGCAGTGCGTCGTAGAGCGGCCCCTCGCCGCTGATCGTCGCGATGTACTGCGAGACCCGAGTCAGGTCGCCGACGCTATCGCCGTAGTCGAACGCCTTGACGAGATGCTCCACGAGATCAGGCGCGCCGGCAGCCTCTACACGGGGGCCGAGCACCGGCACAACGCGGCCCGCCACGATTGCTCGCACGACGTCGCCGATCGAGTCCTCCGGCTGGGCAGAACGAACGCGCTCGAGGCTCGACTCTTGCCTCAGGATCGACGCGTTCAGGCGCTGGAGCTCGGGCCCGGGCTCGATCCCGAGCTCGTCGACAAGCGTCCGACGCACATCCTGATACGCCTGTAGCGCCTCCGCCTGACGCCCAGACCGGTACAGGGCGAGCATCAGCTGCCCGCGTAGGCGCTCGCGTTGGGGATGCTCCGCCACGAGCGCCTCGAGCTCCGAGGTCAACTCGGCGTGCCGCTCGAGCTCGAGCTCGGCGGCGACCCGTTCTTCGATCGCGGCCACGCGCAGCTCCTCGAGCCGGCGGATCTCGTTCTGAGCGAAGGGCTCGTAGGCGAAGTCCGCCAGCGGTGTCCCGCGCCAGAGGGACAGTGCCTCACCGAGGAGCCGGGCGCGCTCGACCGGATCGCTTTCCCGGGCCTGTCGCACGAGCCGCTCGAACCTGGACAGGTCGAGCTGTTCGGGCTCGAGCCGAAGCCGGTAGCCGGGAGCCCTGGTCTCCAGCGCCTCCGGCCCGATTGCCTTGCGGAGCTGAGAGACGAAGTTCTGCAGCGACGTCGCAGCCGTGCGCGGAGGGCTTTCCCCCCAGAGAAGCTCGATCAGACGCTCAGCCGGAACGACGTCGTTGATTCGCACGAGCAGAAGCGCGAGCAGCGCTCGTTGCTTCTGTCCGGCCAGCGGTACGGGGACCCCGTCGTGGAGCACCTCGAGCGGCCCCAGGATCCTGAAGTCCCAACCGCCGATCCCCGACTCGCGCGCCGCCGCAGTCTTCAGGGCCGGGAATTCCTCTTGTAGGCCGACCGCAACGACCTGAAACACGCGCTCGAGCCCTTCGAAGTCCTTCAGGCGCTGCTCCCCGAGATCCCGAAGCCGGACGTCCGCGAGCGGGTCGTCGCGCAGCAACTCACGCGTCGCACGGGAGACGAGGATCTGTCCGCCAGAGCCTGCCGCGCAGATCCTGGCAGCGCGATGGACGCCGAGCCCGACGTAGCTGTCAGGCCCGACGACCGGCTCGCCGGTGTGGATGCCAATGCGAACCCGCACCTTGGCATCCCCGGGCCACTGGTGCGCGCTGAGCGTCCGCTGCGCTTCGACGCCGGCCGCCACCGCGTCTCTCGCGCGATGGAACGCCACGAAGAGGCCATCTCCCTGCGAGTCGACCTGGCGCCCCCCCGGCTTCCTCCACCAGCCTTTTGAGGAGCTCGCGATGCTCCGCGAGCACTTTTGCATACGCGTCGCCGAGCTCCTTGATCAGAGTGGTCGAGCCCTCTACGTCGGTGAAGAGAAACGTGACCGTTCCGCTCGGGAAGTCGGGCACAGCGACCGCCTTGCCCTTCCTGGTTGAAAAGCCTTACGGGGCTTGAGGCTACTCCCCGTCGCCGCCGGCTCATAGAGCGCGAACCGCTCGTTGGCGCGCCGTTAGAGGGCCGTGACTTGGCCGTTTGAGACCGGCCGGACGGTGCTCGCATGCCTACGAACTCGAACCACATCAGTCGCGCCACACGGCGCCGCACCATCGTCCTGCTCACGCTCATCTGCTTCGCCGGAGCCGCCTGCACTGCCGCGGTCGCCGCCGGAACCCACCGCGCCGCACAGGGCCAGGCCGCCGCCGGCGGTGGCTACAACTGGCCGATCAAGCCGTTCGACCAGCCGCACCCGGTCCGCGGCGCCTTCGGGGATCCGCGTACGAGCTTCAACGGACCTCCCACGCAGGCCGGCCTGAACAGCAAAGGGATCTTCGCCTACCACTTCGGCGTCGACATCTCCGCTCCGGACGGCACGGCCGTCTACCCCATCCGCTCAGGCATCGTCCACATGCGGAGCGGCGAGACGGTCGTCGTCACGTCCGACGACGGCGACGCCTTCGAGTACTGGCACGTCGTCCCCTCCGTTCGCGAGGGCCAGCGGGTCACAGCCTTCGAAACGGTGCTGGGCCGCGTCCGCTACGGGCACGTGCACCTGACCGAGCTCGTGCACGGCCGCCAGGTCAACCCACTTGCTCCCGGTCACCTGACGCCCTACGTCGATCGCACCACCCCTCGCGTGGACAGCGCGCTCTATCTCGGGGCTCGCAACGGCCGCGAGCTTCTCCCGGAGTTCCTCCGCGGTCGCGTTCAGCTCGCGGTTGCCGCCTCGGACGACACGTCGATGCCGGTTCCCGACCGCTGGAACGGGCTGCCGGTCGTTCCCGCACGCCTGACATGGCGGATCGAGCGGGCGAAGGACGGCAAAGTCGCCGTGCCCGAGCGTGAGGCATTCGACGTCCGCGAGCACCTGCCCAAGCAGGCCTTCTGGCAGACCTTCGTGCGGGGAACGCGCCAGAACATGGCGAACTTCGCCGGCCACAAAATGTGGCGGCAGCCCGGCGTCTACCTCTTCCGGCTCGACGGGTCGTTCGACACCCGACAGCTGAAGGACGACATCTACGTCCTAGTCGCGACCGCGACCGACACCCGCGGGAACACCGGCACCGGGCGCTTCATCTTCACCATCCACAACAAGCCCGGCTTCTTCAGCAAGTAGCGCGGCAACGTTCACGGCGGCGCGCTCACGCAGGCCCGCCGCCGCGAACGCGATTCCGCACAGCGTGTTCGCCGCCAGAACGCCGGCGAGCACTACTTTCAGGCCGTACACGCTGAGCGCCGGGCCCGCCGCCAACGCGCCGATTGGCGCGAGGATCGTCGCGACCGTGACCGCGGCGGTGTGCACCGCCGGTCGCAAGCGGGGCGGTGTGCGCATCGTCCGGGTCGTGACGACGACGGTGTTCAGGAACGGGAAGAAGAGCCCGATCGCGGCACCGGCAGCGGCAAGCGCCGGCCATGGCAGATCGGGGAACAGGAGCCAGAGGGCGACGGTCTGGCCGGCTGCTGCGGCGGTCGCGAGCAGGATCCCGTCGACGCGACCGATGATCCGGAACGACGCGAGCGCGCCGGCGACGGAGCCGAGGCCGAACGCGCCGAAGACGTAGCCGAGCACCTCGGGTCGCTCGCCGTACCGCTCGAGCACGAGGACCGGGAGGGCGACGCCGAGCGCGCTCCAGACCACGTTGATCCCGGTGATCGAGAGCATCCACGCGCGAAGCAACCGGTCGCGGAAGAGGAAGCGAACGCCGTCGAGCACTCCGCGCGGCTCGTTCGAGTCGTCGGGGGCGGCTTGCGCCGGCCGCACCCAGATCGCGAGCAGGACGAAGGAGACGGCGTAGCTGGCGGCGTCGATGTAGAGGACGTTCGTCTCGCCGAGCACCGCGATCAGGACGCCGCCAAGGGCTGGCCCGGCGACCGCCGAGATCGCGAGCCCCGCCTGGAGGAGCGACTGCGTCTCCCCGACACGCACCGCGTCCTCGCCGACGAGCTCCGGGACGATCACGCGTTGCGCGCTCGCGTGCGGCACCATGAAGACGCCGACGAGGAAGACGAGTCCGACGAGACCCGCGAACGAGAGCATTCCCAACAGATGGAGCGTCGGGATCGCCGTGAACAGGATCGCGCGCGACGCGTCGCAGATCAGCATCGTGCGACGTGCGCCGATCCGAGCGGTGACCGCACCGCTCGCGAGGCCGAAGAGCGCGACCGGAAGCATCTCGGCCGCGACGACGATGGACATGCGCGTCGGCGAGCCGGTGGTGATGAGCACGAACCAGGGCAGCACGACATAGGTCATCTGCGAGCCGGCCATCGAGATCGTCTCGGCGGAGACGAGCGCACGGACGCCCCGGTGGCGAAGGAGGCTGGAGCGGGTCATGTCTCGAGCACCGGCTCAGCTCTGACCGAGGCCCGGTAGCGAAGTCCGGTCCACGCGAACAGCAGCACGGCCGCTGTCTCGATCGCGAGCAGCACCGCCAGGGTCGCGTCCACTCCGAAGCGCTCGAGCGCGGGACCGGTGCCGATGAGGCCGATCGGCCCGAGGACCATCGTGGCCGCGATCACGGCCGACCAAAGCTTCGTGCGGAGCGCCCGAGGCGTCCGAAGCAGCACGATCGTGTGCAGCGGAGCGTTCACGAGCCCGTTCGCGAGGCCTGCGAGCGCCATCGCCGCGACGAGCATGCCCGTAGGGACGTGGAAAACGAAGAGCCAGAGGGGAAGTGCCATGCCGATCTCCCCCAGGCTGACGAGCAGCATCCGGTCGACAGAGTCCACGAGCCGAAAGGAGATCGCGCTTCCGAGTACTGCTCCGATCCCGAAGCCGGCGAAGATCCAGCCCACGATCGTCGGTTCCTCGCCGAAGCGCTCGATCACCAGCACCGGCATCGCTGCGAAGAGCGACAGCCAGATCACGTCCCCGAGGATGATCGCGGAGGACCAGCCGCGGAGCAGTGGGTCGCGGAAGAGGAAGCGGAAGCCCGCCCCGATCCCCGAGTCGACGGGCTCGTCGTCATGAGGAACAACCTGCGGCTTCGGGACGAAGAGCGCGACGATCAGGAAACCGACCGCGAACGTCGCGGCGTCGATGAACAGCACTTCGGTGGCACCGAACACGCCGATCAGCACGCCCGCGACCGGTGGACCGAGGATGCTCGTCATCCGGTTGGCGATCTGGAACAGCGCATTCGCCTGAGAGAGCCGCGCCTCGTCCTCGCCCACGAGCTCCGGGATGAGCACTGTCGCCGAGGCATACGAGGGCGTCGCGAAGAAACCGACCGACGCGACGAGCGCGAGCAGGACCGGGAACGACAGCAGCCCCGCGAGATGCAGCACGGGGATCGCAGCCATCAGCGGCGCCC